>NZ_JASTWG010000012.1:0-878 GCF_040940205.1 Spiroplasma sp. DGKH1
TGAATATGTCAAGAAAAGTAGACATATTAAAAATAAGTTATAGGAATGATTTTCTGTATTCAACAGGACTCATTCCTTTTAATTTAGCTTGTGGTCTAAAATTGTTATAAAAATAAATATACTTAGGCAGATTTTCTTTAATTCATGCTACTGTTCTTTTGCGTCTTGTTAATTGATATAAAAATTCACTTTTCATAGTTCCAAATCATGATTCTGTATGAGCATTATCATATGAATTTCCACGACGAGACATTGAAATTGTAATTCCTAAATAGCTGCAAAGTTTTTCATATTCTGAATTTGTGTAATGAAATCCTTGATCAGATTGTAACATTCAAGTTTTAGGCTTGCCAGCTTTTACTCAGGCATTAATAATATTCTTAAATACAAATTCTTTATTTAAATTATTATTAATTTGATAATCTAAAATTTCGTTTGTATGAAAATCTTTAACTATTGATAAATAATAAGTTTTATTATTTGTTAATAAATATGTTACATCTGTTCCTAATTTTTGATTAATTGATGTTGTTGTAAAATCTTGCTTCATAACATTTTGATGTCTATAATTTCCTGAGCTAAGTTTATAATTAAATTTTTTAACCCTAACATTTGATTTTAAATTCATATTTTTCATATATCGATAAATAATATGAGGTTTAAAATTCCAATTATATATTTTATTAATGATTAATGTTAACATATTATATCCATAAATTTTATTAAATTTAAAAAATAATGTCTTAATTATTTTTGCAAAATTAGAATTTCATTTATTATACATTTTCATATCAGAATTTATTCATTTATAATATCCTGCTCTTGAAACATTTAGAATTTTACATAAGTATTTAATTTTGTATTTTTTCTTCAATGAC
>NZ_JASTWG010000013.1:0-801 GCF_040940205.1 Spiroplasma sp. DGKH1
AGCCGCGCGCCCCCATGTAGGGCGCGTCCAGCACAATGTGGAGGTGGGGGCCACCCACTCCCGGCTCCAATTGCATGAAATGCATGGGCGGCGGACAGCCGTAAAACAGGCCAGCGAGTTGTTCTTCCCACAAATTCCAGATCAACATGCCCGCTTGCACATACTGATAGACCTGGCCCGTCAATTGCGGCCAGTCCAGTCCGTCCGTACACACATGCACATCATTCATCATCACACGGCCCATCCGAGACAGACAGATGCCGTCGGCCTTCAGCCTAATCACCCCCCGCCACATCTCACCAGTAGCCACCACCACACCAGCCATGGTACTCACCACTCGACGGTCAGGTCGCAAGTGAGGAGAACCAGGAAGTGGAGCTACTCTTATAGGACAGGCAACCAATCAGGAGCCGCCCCACCCATGGGTGTGCCCAATCAGACCATGGGTGGAGTGTCCGGGGGGTGGAGTTGGAGAGGGGCCCAAAAGCTACTATGTCACCTGATCGCGGATGGCGCCGTTCCAAGGGCGGGACTTACAAGCGCGGGAAATTCGAAAAGCGCGCCGGCGGGAAATTTGAAAAAAGCGCGGGAATTTCAAAAAAGCGCGGGAAAGTCCGTTAAAGATGGCGCCACCGGAAGCGGAAATACGTCACTGTGACGTCAAGGGGTCACGGCCACGTCACTTCCGGAATTAGGGTTGGCAGGCCGCCAAGGAGTGAGGGTTAACATGTCAGTCAAGGAAGGGGCCGCATGCGGCCCCTTTCATGGCTAACTGTTAACCCTCACTCCTTGGCGGCCTGC
>NZ_JASTWG010000014.1:0-741 GCF_040940205.1 Spiroplasma sp. DGKH1
CCCCATAAACGTGGCCCACTCTTTTAAGAGGCGACCATAGTCTCTCGGGGTCCCTTTAAGACACGAAAGCCATATATGAAAATGACAGACGGCCGTACTCTCTTCCTTAAAGGGCTCCAATTGTAAGAAGACAAATAGGCGCCCCTTTTCGGGAAAGATCGTCTCCCAACAGTCAAATAAGTTGGATAACATACGTGACCCCGCATGAACGGCGACGTCGAGATCTTGAAAATGTTCCCGGATTCGGGTGGTGTCCCATTCCGGAGCCTCCGGTAGAGGAGAGATGTTGTTGTCCCAGGTATCGCTGTCTAAGTCGCGGCGGTACAGGCGGAGCACCGCCAGGTGACCCACACGAGGTACGTGCGCTGCAGCCATCTCAGAACAGAGTGACGATCTGGGAGAGGGTGACACTAATCATATAGGCGAGGTAGGCGTGGTGGGGAGGCGTGGCGTGTAGTTATACGTGTCCCGGAAGTGCGTAACCGGAACCGGAATTACGCAACACAGCGGAAACGGAAATACGTCACCGGAACCGGAATTACGTAATTGAAACTGAAACCGGAAACAGGAAGTTGACGTGTCACCGGAAACGGAAGTGACGTCTTAAAAAAGCGGGCGGGGGGGCGTGGTTGGTGGGGGGGGGGGGGTGTGTTTTTTTTTTTTTGTGGGTTGAATAAGATGTTGTAAGAGTAAATATAAAAGTAAAAAATAATCTATATATAGATAGTAAAGGTATGGAAT
>NZ_JASTWG010000002.1:0-253169 GCF_040940205.1 Spiroplasma sp. DGKH1
AACTTAGTTTTTTATTTATTTTGATCTTTATTTAGTGGTTTACGAGCATGATAAGTTCGTTCCTCCTCAAAAGTACCATTTTTGCGCATAATTCATAGCCCAACATCCACATGTTTAGCCATTTTTCTAGCTTTTCTAATTCCATAACGAACTGCTTTCTCTTTTGTTTTAAAATTTTTGGTTTTTTGACCATTATCATAAATTCATATTTTATCATCTTTATCAGGCTTGATGTATTGCTTCATCATTGTTGTTTTTTCTTGCTTTTCCATAAATTTCACCTCTATTTATTATATTAAATAAATACCTAATTTACTAGTTATTAACGAAATATTTTATACATAATATTTGTACTTCATTTTTGTGGGGCAATTTTAATTAAAAATCATAATATTTTATTTGCAAGACCAATAATGATGTAGTTTTTTCTGTTTGTTTTTAAACTTTGTCTTAAAGATTTGTGAGCAAATTTCTCAACACTCATTTCGCCAATCATTTTTTTGGTTGGTTTTTTAAAATTAGCACGTTTCCAAAAATTAGTTGTTAAGACTCCTGGACAAATGCAAATTACCCTATTTAGTGATTTTTGTTTTTTTAATTCGGTATTTAAAGCAACCGAATAATTTAAAACATATGCTTTTGAAGCAGCATAAGAAGATAAAAACGGACTTGGAGTAAAACTTACTAATGAGCCCACGTTTAAAACTCGACCAATAATATTTTCTTTTGTAAATTTTTCTAAAAATAACTTTGTTAAAAGAAGTACCGTCTTGATATTTAAATCAATTAAATTAAGATCAGCATCAATGTTAACTTTGTTATAGCTTCCATAGTTAGCAAACCCTGCGTTATTAATTAATAAACTAATTCGGTATTTATTAACAGAACGAAATAAGTCATAAACATTATCTTGAATTGATAAGTCATAACTAAAAGTTATGACTTGGGAAGGGTATTTTTCCTTCAGTTTTTCTAAGGGAGCAACATTTCTTGCCACACCAATAATAGTCCACCCTAATAAAAGAAGCTCTTGACAATATTGATAGCCGATCCCAGAAGATGCACCAGTTACTAACGCATATTTTTCTCTCATAATTTTACCTCACTAATAATATTATATTATTTTTTTCCATTTTTAATGTGTTTTTTTAGTTTATGAATTAAGACATAAGAACTAAAAATTAACATTAAGACCCCCAAGGCAATTAGTGGCATTAATCATTTCACATTTTTTTGGAAATATGTTAAATCTTCTTTTGTTAAATTTTGTTTAACTAAATTAGCATTATTAATAATCCTAATTAATTTTGTCCCCCTAATTCAATTTGAATTATTTATTGCAGTTAATCTAATTTCAAGGGGGTTATCTTTACCATATTTTAATCAATCGTTAATTTTAATATTATTTCATTTAATCTTATAGTCAATTCCTGCTTCTATGCTCAAATTATTTACTTTATAAAAATAGTTGTTAATATAATTAATTACATATTTTTTAAAATCTTCTACACTATAATTTTTAAAATTATCTTCAAAAGAATTTAAACTACTATTAGTAATATTAATCAAATTATTAAGGTTACGATGATTTATAAAATTGACAACTGTTTGTCCTTGTAAATTAAGTGATGTTGGCATAGCTTGAATTCTAATTGATAAATTAGCACTATCTTGAGCATTAAAGTCTAATAATGGGAGAATTTCTTGCTGGCAATCTTCAATATTTTTATTACCAATAAAAATTTGATAATCACTCAAATATTTTAAATTATATTTATTTAATTTAATAATTAATAAATTTATAATTTGTTTCTTTAATTCTAATAAGTTATCGCCTCTAATAAGAAATTCTTTTTTTAGTTCTTCGATATTAGATAAATCTAAAATATTATTTTTCGGATTTAAATGATAAATATTATTTTTAATATCATAAACATAATTTCGTCAATAAATAGCAACTTCATCAAAGGCTAATTTTTTGATATCCTCAGATTTCAAATGATGGATATCTCATAAATATTGCTTTAAATGACTACCATGAATGGTTGACCAAAAATTTTTAACTTTTGGATTTCTTATTTCTTCACTAAAATTTTGAAAGTAATTATTTTTTGTTAAAAAAACATAACGATTAGTAAATAAACCAAATTTGTTTTTCTCTATATAATAGTAAATTCCGGGGTCTACTATCTTATTTTTATTATTAACATTAATAATATCAGTGTTATTATCTAAAGTTAAACTTTTATTTAATTTATAACGAATAATAGTATCTTTATATAAAGGATTTACATCTTCAACAAAAAAATCTTTTGCGACTATTCCTTGTGCTAGCATACCATTATTAGTTGAATTATTTTTTACTAAATTATTATTTGCATCTAATGGGTCATAAAAATCGTTGTTTCTGTAATTATCATCAACCCACAAAATTTCAGAATTTCTATTTAATGAATTTAATTCCAGTGCTTTAGCTATTTGATCAATTAAAATATTAATACAATAAGTAGCAATTTGTTTATGATACTCATCATATTTAATTATTTTAATTTCGTAATTTTTTTTAATTAAATCTGGATTAACTTTATAGGTAATTTCTTTATTTTTCTCTTCAATCAATTTTCCATTAATATAAAAAAATTCATTTCGGTTAAGTTTATTGAATTTAATAATTATGGGATCATTATAAATTAGTCCTTTATTTGTTTCTAAATACTGAGATTCTTTTTTTTCTGCATTTTTAGAAATGTCACCATAATTTGTTGGGATAATAATAAGACGTTTTTTCATTGAATTAACTCAATATTCTTCAGATGCTACTCAATTTATTTTAAAACTAATTTTTCATAATTCTTTTGTTTTATTTTCAATATTATGCTGTGAAAAAACTACGGATACTTTTTCATTTAATTCATCATAGATAATATTTTCAATAAAATCTTCTAAAACTTCATAATCATTGCCAATAATATTTTGCAACAATATTATTAATTTATTTTTTATTTTACTTTTAAATTCATCATTTGTAATTGTTTCATCTCTTTTATCAAAATCAACTATACGAGGAAATTTTGACATTATTATTTTATCCAATTTCTTAAAATAAAATTTAGATGGTACTAATTGGATATATTTAAATTTTAAATTAAATGTTACATTTAATTCGCTAGGATTTAATAGTGATTTTTTTATATAAATACCAGTTCTTAATTTTATTCTATTATCTTCACAATATAATGCAAATCATATACTGTATAATGCTAATTTTCTATAATCATCCATAGAAGAATTCCCACGAACTGCAGTACCTTTTTTAGCAAGGTCAAAATTATTAGCAAGATCTAATATATAATTAAAGTTTTCTCTACCTTTAAACTTATGATCATCAATAACAATTTCATTTTTGGCAAGAGAAAAATTGACTGTTGGTACTAAATCAAGAAACTGTTTTTTTGTTAATCCATAGCTATCCAAGTCTAAAATAGTTATCGCTGAACTAGCATCAAAATAGGTTTTTTGTTTACTATTCAATTCCGTTTGATTTAAAGTTTTGGTGTAGGTTACACTTGATAAATCTATTTTTAAATTGTTTTTATTTTGGAGATTGTTAGTTTCATTATTCAGGATGGTTGAAACTTGGCCATTAACTGTCTGTTCAAGAGTGAAAGAAAGTGGGGTTGATATTAAAAAATTGCTAGCTGCAATAATTGTTAATAGTTTATTCATTAAGAATCCTCCTTTGTTATTAATTTCTCATAAATAATTTAACTAATAAAAAAAAGAATTCCTTTAAAAATAAAAAACTTGATTTAATAATTTCTAACTAATTATCAATAAAATCAAGTTTACCATTTTTTAAATAAATTGTCCGCTGATTACTGCTACCTTTAAAAGGAAGTGAGACATCTCTTAATTCCAAAACGAAACGCCCATCAATTAAGACATCAATATATTTTAAACACGCATTTAACTCTGGTTTGTTTATAATTTGTTCATATGTATAACCTGTATAACATCAAATATTTTTGTTAGTATATTTTTTCAAATATTCTAGCAGTTGTTTTAAAAATAGCGGGTCATAAAATGGGTCACCACCTGATAACGTTACACCATCCAATAACGGATTCGCATTAATTTGGTCAATAATTTCCGCAAGATATTTATCATCTAGAAGTTGACCATTATTAGGATTTCAGCTTCTAACATTATGGCAACCAAAACAAGCATGCCGACAACCCGCTAAATAAATACTATAACGTAACCCAAGGCCATCACTAGTTGTTTCCGGATAAATTTTTAAAACTTTAATGTTGAAGTTATTTATCTTCGTTAATTCCATGTTTTACCCGGTCATGTTCTTCTGATCTTTTCGCTGAATTTCAACTATTTAAATCACCAGTTAAATAACCAGTAATCCGGCGGATCCGGCGAATATTATTGCTTTGACATTTATCACATGCATAAGGAATAATTCCTGAAAATTGGCATTCTAAACAAACATCAACTGGATGATTAATTGATCCATAACCAATATTATTATCAAACATACATTTAACTATTTTTAAAATAACAGGAATGTTATATTTCATGGCGCCATCCAATTCAACATAGCTAATATGTCCACCTAATGTGATTGCATGGAATGGTGCTTCTTTTTTTATTTTTTCAAAAATGCTAATATCTTGTTTAACATCAACATGGAATGAATTAACATAATAATTACTGTCATTAACACCAGGGATAACTCCATATTTTTTAACATCCATTCTAGTAAAACGTCCCGATAATCCTTCGGCTGGAGTGGCAATAACTGAATAGTTTAAATTATATTTTTGTTTATATTGATTAGCAATTTCATTCATTGTTAATACTGCTTGGTATAATAAATCATATGCTGCATCTGATTCACCGTGGCCTTTTCCAAAGATCATTTTCATAGCATTATGCCCACCAATAAAACCAATTGTTAAACTACCCTGGTTAATCATATTTCCAACATATTCATCTTTTGAAATGTCCTTATGATGTTTTCATACATTATTTTTTACCATAAAAGGAAATTGCTTTAATAATGCTGTTTTTTGATAATCAAAACGTTCTTTTAACTGTTTAGCAATTAAAATACTCATTGTTCTTACTTTTTCTAAAAATAAGGCACTTACTTTTTTTAAAAAATCATCGTATGATAAATTTTCTTCTTTAACTTCTTTCACCGCTTCAATGGCTAAACGCGGTAAATTCATAGTTGTAAAAGAAATATTACCACGACCAACTGGTGTTTTATATCCATTAACATTTTCAAAAGTTCTTGTCCGGCAGCCCATCGTCGCAACTTCATTTAAATAATTATTTGGATCAGCAGGATTTCAATTTTCATGCTTATTAAATGGTGTATCTAAAAAAACAAAATTAGGAAATAACCGAGTTGAATTCGTTTGGCAAGCAAGAATCAATAAATCAAAGTTTTTAGTTTTATAATTTAGTAACCCCTTTTCAGCTTGTTTTCAATTATTAATTGCTAAATTAAAATCTTCTTCCGAGTAAGAAATTCCTGCTTTAACTTTAAAGATCTGAATAGGAAAAATTGGGGTTTCGTTTTTTCCAAGTCCTTTTTGAGTTGCTAATAATATTTGTCTTATCACCATTCTTCCTTCGGAAGAAGTATCAGTTCCATAATTTATTGATGAAAAAACAACTTGGTTTCCTCCTCGTGAATGCATTGTATTTAAATTATGAATAAATCCTTCCATTGCTTGGAAAGTTTCTTTTTCTGTTGTAAGATATCCCTCCTCAAAAGCAATTTTAACTTGGTTTATATTTAAATTTAATAATTTACTAATTTCAAGTTGTGCTTCTTTATTAAGTTGCAAATCAATAGTGTTAATTTTTGTTTGAATTAGTGCTTGTCAATTTGCTTGGCTTTTTAAATTATTTAATTTTAAAATAAATTCTAATTGTTTGACTAAATTTTTGCGAAATGATTTCAAAACACCAGGAGCTAAAAAATAATCAAAAGCTGGAATTGCTTGACCACCATGTTGTTCATTTTGGTGTGATTGAAAAACGATTGCTGCTAGTGTGGCATAAGACTGAATAGTTTGTGGTTCGCGAACCATTCCATTCTTTGTTCAAAAACCATTAGCAAAAATATCTTTTAAATCATACTGCACACATGTTGTTGTTTTTGATGGATAATAGTCTAAATCATGAATATGAATATCCCCATTTTGATGAGCATCACGATATTCCTTACTTAATAAAAAGCGTAAAGCATATTCTTTGGCAGTTGTTGCAGCCATATTCATCATTTGACCAGCTGGTGTATCTGCTGACATATTAGCATTTTCATAAGTTGAATCATTTTTTTCAACATTAACAATTTTCATTATTTCTTCTTTTAAGGCATCAATATCATATGATTTTAAAGGATTTTCTTTAGTAAAAATAGCAAACGAATTACTAATAATACTGCTTATTGTTGAAGTAGTTCCTCCATCAGTTTCTTTGTTATATAAAAACTTTTTGTCATTTAATTTCATTCCCGCTTTTCCCCGTTTCTGTTTTAATTATTATTTAAGTACTTTAAATAAACAAAAATAATATTTAGTTATCTTTGTTGTATTTGTTAATAAAATTCAATAATTTATTATTTTTCATTTTTGTAAAAATACAAAAATTAAATAAATTACAGGATTACTTTATTCCAGAAGTAATCAAAGTTCAAAAACATGGTAGGTCTACTGGCTTTACTTCAACCTACTTACTGCCCTTCCCAAGAAATTTTCTCAGTGGTTATTACAGTGTTCGTCAGTTTTACAGTTGCTGGTACAGCTTGTGCTTTTAACACAATTCCCTAATTAAAAACCATATTTATTTTATTTAATTTTTGAAAGATCAACATCTTTCATACTTAAACTATATCATAAATAAACCAAAATTTTTCATTTTTAAATTAAAAAAATAAACTCCTAACCGTCGTTTATATTTTCATTCAAAATCTCATTTAATTTAGATAAATCAATATTTCCACCCGAAATAATGATTGTCACATTAGTATTTTGTATTAATTTAATTTTTTCAGATAAAACTCCTGCATAAGCTACAGCGCCAGCACCTTCTGCTAAAATTTTGTCTTTTGCTAATAAAAACAAAATTGCTTCTTTAACTTCTTTCTCTGAAACAGTAACAATTTCATCAACATATTGTTTACAAATTTCAAAAGTAATTAAACCAATTTTTTGCACATTAATACCATCCGCAATTGTTTTACTAGGTTCAACTTCAATTGATCTATCAAACTCAAAGGCTTTAGTTAAAGATGGCACATTTTCAACTTCAACACCAATAATTTTAACTTCTGGATTTAATGTTTTTGCGGCAATAGCAATACCTGAAATTAAACCGCCACCACCAACGGGAACAATTATTGTATCTAAACCTTTAACTTGTTCAATTAATTCTAATCCAATAGTACCTTGCCCACTAATAACCTCTTCATCATCAAAAGCATGTACAAATGTTAATTGCTGTAATTTTTGAACTTCTAATGCAGTTTTTAACGCCCCATCAAAATTAGAACCAGATAAAATAATATCTGCACCATATAATTTAGTTGCCTCAATTTTTGATTTTGGTGCATTTTCTGGCATTACTATAGTACATCTAGTATTTGTTAATAAACATGCCAAGGCAACACCTTGAGCATGATTGCCAGCAGATGCAGCAATAATCCCTTTAGCACGTTCGGCTTCATTCAAAGAAAGAATCTTATTTAAACTTCCTCTAATTTTGAAACTTCCTGTTCGTTGTAAATTCTCTAATTTTAAATATATTTCCGCATTAAGCATTTTTGATAGTGCCAAATCATGAATTATATTATCAGAGTTAATATAATCACTAATTCTATCTCGTGCTTCCTTAATTTTATCAATAGTAATCATCAGGGAAAACCTCTCTTGTATATGTGTCTTTGTTTTCATATATATTCTATTCCTTTAAATTTAAAAAACAATGAAATCCTAAAAATAATATATAATTTAAAAAACTAAGAAATTATATTCTTAGTTTTTTTCAAATTCTAAACTACCTGAATTAGTAAAGTTTATTGTTTTATCACCACTAGTTAGGTCAACATTAACATTTCAATTGGCTGTAAACTTTGTATCATCGCCAGTTTTAACAAATGTGCTTGTTCCTTTCTCTCCAATAGTAATTTGGGATAAATCATAATTACCCATTGGGTCCAAACTTTCGGAATTAAACCCTAAACTAGTAATAAAATTACCCAAGTATACTATACCTGTAGCAGATAAGATGCTCATTGGTATGTCAACACCATTAATTTTGGCCGAATTCATATCCATTATATTGTCAGGTATTAATGATAATGTCCCTTGACCTTTTTGAGCTAATGAATAACTACCATCACTATTTTTAGTAAATAAATGACTAACAAAAGTAAAAGTAATATAACTATTAATAGCTTTTTGTGCTTCTTCTGTAATCCCCGTTGTTGTTTCTTCTTTATGGCAAGCAACAATGTTACTTGCTCCGGTTGCTGTTAAACCAACAGCGCCAAAAATTGCTAATAACTTTTTCATTTCTTTATTTTCCTTTCTTTTAAAAATTTTAGGGAAATAAAATAATATAGTTATTACAATTGCTATAAATGAAGTTAATAAGTTTTTAACTTTCCCTGCTAATATCTTAATTAACTAAACACTAAAAAACAATAAGTTTCATAATTTAGAAAAATAATTATCAGTCTAAAAATTATAAATTCTCTAAAAAACTAAGTTTTTATATTTACACATATATATCTATTTGCTATAATTCCTTTGTGTCTAAGTAAATGAAAGGAATGAATATTAATGGCAAATATCAAATCACAAGTTAAAAGAATCAAAACAAATGAAAAAGCTAATTTAGCTAATAAATCATTTAAATCTTCAATTAAAACAGCAATTAAAAAAGCTAATTTAGCAATTGCAGAAAAACAAGAAAATGCTAATGATTTAGTAAACAGTGCTGTTTCATTAATTGACAAAGCTGTAACTAAAGGGATTTATCATGCTAATAAAGCAGCAAGAATGAAAAGTAAATTAATGATCCGTGTAAATTAATTTTAGGAAATAATTAGACTGGTATTAAATAAAAAATAGTAACTATCAAAGTAGTTACTATTTTTTTATTTTAATTTAAAAAGATAATTAGAATTCTAATTATCTTCATCATCTTGGTCATTATTCTTATTTTTATCCTTATTTCCAAAAGGATTAAACGGATTATCTTCTCTAAATTCTTCATCAAATAAAGAAGGATCCATTGTATATTTTTCACCACGCATTGCGGCATTAACTGCTTTTTGGTATTCTTCATTAGCACGCACTAATTTATTACGGTCAAGTTTAGGAGCAACAACCATTAAAGCAATGGCAGCAAGGGAAGCAACTAATCCGGCAATCATAAAGATCACACTAAATGCATAAATTAATTTATACGAAGAACTATTATTAATTTCATTGATAATATTATTTAAAGTTTGCTGTAGATCAGAATCCGGTGTTAGAATTCCACCAAATAACTTTGAATCACCAACATTAAGCCCACTTTTAGGAACACCAAGACCGTTAACAATATTGCTAACATAATTAGGTAACAAAATACTAATTAATGAAAGAGAAGAATATAATAAAATAATAACACTAATCCCGACTGTTAGCATTTTAACAGTATAATTATCTCTTTTAAAACGTTTTGTTCCTAATAATTCATAACCCATAAAAATTGCAGGAATAATCGGTAATAATCCACTAAATAAACTCATTGAACCAGCGCCAGCTAACGCCAGTTTTAACTTGGAAGAAAATGGAAATGGTCCCACAAAATTATCATTTCCAGCATGAATGCCCGCATCAGCGCCACCACCAACAATAATGACAGACCCGTTTCATTTATAAACAATTACATTCGTATCAATAGTAATTCCGAGAAATGACCCTAATAATCATAAAATAATTAAACCAACCGCCGCTAGGATCACTAATCCAGCCACAATTTTTTTAAATAATGGCATAAATTTAGGTTTAGTGCGGTAAGGATAAAAACGCGGGTCTAAACGGGGATGAATTGGCATATTAGCCATTTGTTGCATCATTTGGCCCATGTCTAGTTTGCTTGGATCAAAAGCATTCATTCCCATTCCAGCTCCCGTCATCGGTCCAGTATTTTGGGTAGAATCTTGGTGCTGATCTTTTTCCAATTCCTTAGCCGCTTTTTTATTCATCTGATCACGAGCATTATCAATTGCTTTTTCATCAACAAAATCAGCAATTTGGTCAATGCCATCAATGGTAACAACATTTTCCTGTGTAATGTAGTCTTTTTCAACTTTAAAATTATCACAAATATATTTAATATATTCAACATAGTCTTCATCTAATTGATTGAAAGTTGCCCCATCAATTTTTTCAATGGTGGCTGATTCATTTGTCACATTGGCTAACGCTTGCGCAAAGGCCATGGTATATTTTTCATCGTTAAATGATGCATCAAATTCTTTTTCTAAAGTTAATAAAGAACAAATTTGTTTGATTACTAACGCTTTAAATTCAGAATTAACAATAATTTGTGCTTTAATGTTATCGTCTTTAAACGTATTATATAAAGCATAAACAATGTGGGCATATAATTTATTTTCTTTCATTTTTTTGAACCATCTCCATAACATCTATTCATTATAGTCTATTCATTTAAATCAAATAAATTAATTAAAAATAAATCACTACTAATGTCTTTATTTATTATACCTTTTTTTATTTTATAATCAATTTCAAACAATTTTATAATAATTTTATTTGCTTTTTCAATATTAAATTTATTTAAACGCTCAGAAATTTTTTTAATTCGATACGGATGAATTTTTAAAGTACTAGCAATATCAGAGTGCGTTTTTTTAGTGGCCGATAAAATAATAATATCACGCGTTAAAATAACACTATTAGCAATTAAAGCCAATAATGCAATATTGTTTAACCCCCGCTCTTGTAAATAATGGTAATTAATTAAAAAATTATTTAAATCATTATCTAATAAATAATCAACTAACTTAAAAATATCGGTATCTAGATACTTAGTAATATTATTTTCAATAATCTCTTCTGTGATATTGGAATTGACCAAGATTAATTTTTGCAATTCATTTTGAATAATATATAAATTATTTGGTAAATATTCAATAATTTTTTCAACTCCGTGCTGAGAAATCGTCGCCTGATGTTTGGCAATAAAATCATTAATAAATTTTAGCAATTCCGGATATGATAAATTAATTGCCTTTAACACACTAGTTAAAGCCAACATTTTTTTCGTGATTTTTAAACGATTACTAATATTATTAACTGGACAGATAAATATGAGATAAGTATTGGGATTAGGGTTTTCTAAATATTCTAATAAATTAGGCAAATATTCCTTATTATCTACTTTTGCCTTAATTTTTTCTTCCGTTAAGAAAAAACAATCATTAACAACAATAATTCTTTTATCGGAAAACATGGCAACAGTATTAGCATCATTAATAATATCTAATAATGGGGTTTCCAAATAACTATATTCTTCAACTTCACATTCATCATTAAGATTAATTTTAGCCAATATCTTATTTTTTTGGGTTTTTATTAAAAAACTATCTTCACCATAGATTAAAAACATGTCGCTTTCCTTTCATTAATATCTTAAAAAGTTGTGAGATAACTTTTTGCACTTTCATTTATATTATAAACTAAATTATGGGAAATATTAGTTTGATAAATTTGACAATGATATTGCTTTAATATGTTCAATGTTTGGGGCGCTGGAAATTTATGATGGTTGTCATTTGCACCTGAAATAAAACACGTTTTCGGTTTAATTTTACTAATAAATTCTTCACTTGAAGCACTCTTTGAACCATGGTGGCTAACTTGTAACAGATCAATTGGTTGCCACAAAAAATTTAATATTTTATTTTCCACCGTTTTACTAGCATCACCCATTAATAAAAAATGATGCTTATTAATTGTTCCTAAAATAACTAAACTATTATTATTTTCATCACCAGCATTTTCAAAATGGTGCAAGACTTGCAAGGTAAAATCACCAATCTGGTATTTTTCTGTTACCGAATCATTATTTAACAGTTTAAAAATCCAGATTTTCTTTTGAACATCACTAAGATTATTATTATGGTCATCGTGACGATGGGAAATAAAAACCATATTAATTCAATTAATTCCTTTTCACCGTAAATAATCACTAACCAAAGTTGAAGATGCTCCATAGCCCACTCCTAAATCAAAAGCAATAACTTTGCTATGCCATTTATCTTCCATAATAATTGTCTGACCATTACCAACATTTAACATTGTGATTGAATAAGCTGGTTTAACTAAAAAATTAAAGGAAAACATCACACCAATTAAAATAACGAATAAGCTAATAAAAACTTTTTTTAAATGTTTAATGTAGTAACATGCTAAAAGCAGTAAAAGATAATAGCAACAGATTATGGCAAAATTAAGGGCCCCCACATTTCAAGCAAAATTAATTTTTAAAAGTCCTAATGAATAATGATACAAAATAAAATAAAACCAAGTGTAGCAAAGATGTAGCGGTTTAATAAACACAATAATAAAATTAATTATATAAATAAACGCAATTAGCGGGGTTAAGATAATGTTAAATAAGACACTAGTAAAATTAACACTAAAATTAAAATAAATATTTCAACCACTGGCAACTAAAAAGATAAAGCCATTTAAAATAAGAAGTTGCTGCCAATATGCTAAGGGGCGGATCTTGCTTCATAAGTTAGCAAATAATAATGTCATTGAAAAACCATAAATAAAGCCCACCGTTAAAAAACCAGAGGGGTAAGCCAATAATGTTAATAAAAAACTCGCACATCAGCGCTGATTATGGTTAAATTTCTTTTTGCAAAAATTGGTATTAAACAAACTTACAAATAAAATAATAACTGCTTTTAATGTTGTTAGATCAAAATTTAATAAGTATAAATAAAAAAGCAAAATTCCACAAGTCAAAATTCAACTGCCTTGTCTCGGAATTATTCGTTTTAATAATTTATTTAAGAGCAAAAATAATACATTGATATGATATCCCGAAACAACCAGCAAATGAAGAACTCCTAAACAAACAAAATTATTATATAAAGTATTAACCGCTGCTGTTCGCTCACCATATAAAAGTAAACTTATCATGCCATTAATGATGACATCTTGATCTTTTAAATAATTGCTAACAGTCTCTCGTAAATCATTACTAGCTTGAATATTAATAATTTTTTGAATTTTAATTGCTTGTTCAATGCCATTGCTATGTAACCAATACTTAAAATTAAACTGATAAATATTTCCCGAGGTGGAAAGATTAGTAAGATAACCTTGAAAATTGATCTTATCCCCCAGATGGAGGGTAATGTTCGCCACATAATAATATTCTTTTAAACCAATTTTTATAAAATAATAATGATTACCAACATAACTGATCTTTCCGGTTAGGATTCCTGATTGGTGAAAAGGTGGTTGCCAACTAAATTTGGTGATTACTAAATGTAAGATTACTCCCAACCCGACCAAAAAAATATATCAAAATTGTCTTTGCCAATAGAGCAAAAAAAATAATAAACTCAGGGGTAAAAATAACATATAATATAATTTATTAATAATAAATAACTCGCTAATAACAAAACTAATGACAATTAAAAACCATTGCTGATGAAACTTTTGCAATTGGAAGCGCATTACATTACCACAAACAAAATTAAAATTTGATAGTATTTTTTATAACTACCTGTCAAATAATGTTGCAAATTATTTTTTAGTTGCATCGTGGCTAAAAAATTACTATGTAAAATTTTTAACACAGGGGTAATGATCGAATGGGGAAAGTTTAATTGTTCTAATAGTTTTTCCGTTATTAATTTTGGCGAGTATCACTTAATAAATTGTGGTTTTGGCAATAAAGCAATTGTTAAACTTTGATAAACTTTGCGACTGAGAAGTCGCTGGTCTAACGAATGAAAATTATTGAAAATAAAATGATTGCGCACTAAAATTTGCTCAACGTTAGTTCCTAACCAAACATAGGGAATTTTATATGCCTTAGGAAGAACTTGATTATTAACTAAGGGCAGTTGATATTTAGTCATAAAATTAAGTGCTACTTCGGAAACATCTGAATTATTGCTAATCTCGGGCGAATTATTGTTAGAAGTTATTTTAATGCCATTTAGAAAAAATACTAAAAAAGCAATAATCACCGCGATTGTTGTTGCTAATAAAAAATATCATTTCTTTTTAATATTAATCACCTCGCTCATTTAATATTTACCAAAATTACCGATTGTTTCCTTTTTTAAATTAAAAATAAAAAAAGATAAGAACTTCTTATCTTTTAATTTTTGCTTGCAATTAAAATATTATATTTATTAACTAGATAGTCATCAAGACTACCATTATAGAATGGTCCATCCGCGGCAATTGGATCAGAGACATAGTTATTCAGTGTACTATCTCATTTGGAAACCGGCACATATTCACGGTTATAGTCTAGCATTGGACCGGGCTCTGTTCCTGGTGTAACGACGGGGTTAATTTCATAGTCCATCACTTGTTGATATGGCGAAGTATATCCCGCATTTTCAGTTAATTCTGATTGGTGTTGAATTACATAATTAATAAATTTATAAGCTAAATCCTGATGACTTGAATTTTTGGCAATCACAAAGTTATCACTCCAAATGTTAGTTCCTTCAATATTGGTAAATTTCTCTTGGGTTGGATCGTATTTAGCAAAACGCGGATGTGTTATTAATAATTTATGGTCACTACCCCCTTGCCCACTATTTGCAAAACCACCTTCACCATTATCACCGGCATCCGCGGCAATAGCATCCCCATTATACATAAAGGCAAAGTCAAAACGGCCATCCCCAACATCATTAATAATTTCATCATTTTTTAAAGCAACATTATTATATTTTAATAAAGTTTTTAAATCATTAAAATCTTGGTCAGCTGCTTGCTGCGTTGTTGGTAAGACCTGCTGGCGGTTTTTTTCACTAGCAATCATAAAGAGATTTTTATAATCGTTATTTAACAATACTCTTTTACCTGCTTGGGCTGCTTTTCATAAAATATCCCATGAAATTCCGTTTGAATATGTAACATTTTTAGGATCATACACGTCATTAATAATATATTGTTGGCGGTCCGCTGTTCATGCTTGCTCACTAACCCCAAACTTGGCGACTGTTCCGGGCAGGTTTTTATTTTCTTCATTTAAAATATTTCGAATAAAAGCAATATTATCAGCGGATGGACGGATAACTAACGACATATCACCCCAAAATAGCGGAATATTATAGTCAGTAATTGAAGCATTAATTGTTGGACTAGCAATTTTATTTTTGTTTTGAATGCCTAAGAGTCCATTATTAACCATCGCGGTTTTATTTTTATCAAAACAGCTAGCGGGCGGTTTTTTATCATTGGTATTAATGCAAGTATTATAAAACTGAATATCATTATTTTGATAATAATTAACATCAACATTTTTATCATTAAACCATTGGTTAAACTTGACATCATAGCCTGCAATATTACCATCAAAAGTTGGGTTAGGTTTCACCAGGTGAAAATTAGGATCAACCGCATTTAATTTAGTATAATCAATTTTTGCTAAATCCCCTTGGCCCCCTAATTTGGCAACCATATAGTCACTCGGAACCATGACATCATATTTAGTCGTGTATAACTTGTTGTAGAGAGTTTCATTACTATCATACACAACATATTTAACCTTAACATGGTATTTTTGTTGGAATCCATTGATGACACTATCGGTAATATAACCACTTCAGTTTGCAACAACAAGGTCATAAATATTATTGGTAATATAAACTCCTGTTAGTAAACCAATCGAACCAGCACAAATTACTACTAAAGTAATCGGCTTTCAAGTTTTGGTGAACCAACGGAACTTATTGCGCGAAATTTCACTAATTGTCTCACGACGCTCTTCTTTAAGAATAAAATTATTTTTTTTATTTTTAGCCCAGGCTAATCCTTTGGCATATTTATCTTCTCAATAAATAATTTTTGTGCGCAAACGTTCTTTAACTTTTTCATCTGTCAAAGCTTGGTTGTTTAAACTATGGTATAGCATCGCTAACCGCATTTCATAACGGAGCATCGTTTTATCTTTATAAGTACCTTTTAACATCTCTTTCCGAAATTTTTCATGACTAGCCTTATAAATATTTCACCCGTTTCAACCAATAATCACAAAGCCAATGATGGCAATACAAATTGTTCCAAAAGCATTTACAAAGGGTTTAATTCTCTTCATTGTATAAATGAAAGTTGCCACATTGACATCATCACCCCCGGTAAAATAAGAAATAATGAAGTCATCAAAACTCATTGCAAAAGCAATTGCCGCAGCTGAAATAATTGCTGGTTTTAAAATTGGTAAAATGATTTTTCATAGTGTTTGTGATGGCTTCGCCCCTAAGTCTAAAGATGCTTCAATTAACCGCGGATCTATTTTTCGCAAGCGCGGTAACACTGTGATAATAACATACGGAACATCAAATGAAATATGGGCCAACACCAAAGTTAAAAACCCAAATTTTGCTCCAAGGGCAATAAATAACATCATTAAAGAAACAGCAGTAATAATATCAGCATTAATTAAGGGAATGTTAGTAATTGACAATGTCATTTTTTGAGTAACTTTACGCGCACGACTTAAACCAATTGCCGCTAAGGTCCCCAAAATAGTTGACACTAATGTCGCAATTACCGCGGTAAAGACCGAAATAATGATACTTTGTAAAAATGATTGTTGCTGAGATAATTCATGGTATCAACGATCAGAAAAACCAGTGAAAATTCCCATACTATCACTATTATTAAAAGAAAATAAAATTAAAATCACAATGGGAACATAGATAAATAATAAGATAATTCCCATGTAAGAAGATTTAAGAAAGTTTCTCATTTCGTTTCCCCCTTTTAGTTTCAAATACTTTTGACATTCAATTTGAAACAATAATAATGATAAAGACAATCACCGCTAATACTACCGAAATAGCCGCCCCTAATCCAAAGTTACCTCCTTTAAAGAAGTAAGCTTCAATAACTTCAACAATCATACTAATTTGACCATTCCCCATAAATTTTACAATCAGGAGGGACGTTGCTGCTTGCACTAATAATAATGTTCCCCCGGCAATAACTCCCGGGATTGACTGACGAAAAATTACTTTTCAAAAGGTCGTAAAACCATTTGCTCCCAAATCACGCGATGCTTCAATTAAAGAATGGTCAATTTTATCCAAACTATTATAAATTGGTAAGATGACAAACGGAATAAAAGCATAAACCATTCCAATGACAATAGAGACCGGAGTCCCTAATAGTCCGGGGGCAATCATGTGGAATAATGTTTGTAACCCAATAATTTTTAATAACATGTTAATTCAAATTGGTAAGGTTACTAAAATTCAAATATTTTTGGATAATAATTTTGATTTACAAAAAGCCATCACATAAGCGACAGGATAAGCAATAATAATTGCAATAATTGCGGCAATTAAAGCATAACCTAATGATAAAAATAAAGATACCACAAAAGCTTGTTGGGAAAAGAAGGCCGCAAAGTTAGCAAAATTAAATTCAAAAACTAAACTGTTTCCAGTTGGTTGAATAAACGAATACAATAAAATAATTAACAACGGAACAACAATTAATAAAATCATTAAAATAATATATGGTCAGATTAACGGGTTAATTCCGCGTTGGAATCACTTACTTTTTTGGGTATTATAAATAATATTATGGTAGCGAGTTTTACATCATGCGGATAATGTTTGAAAGAACGAGCGAAGTTTTGATTTAGTTTTTTTAAATCACTTTTTAGCTTTAATTCAAAATTTGAATTCTTTTTTATCTGGATTTTTTTTCATCACAAAACCTAATCATCAATTTCTTTTCACATAACGTGAATATCTTCGGGATTTCACTTTACCGCAACTTCGCTCTCTTCTTCAACATGATCGGTAGTATGAATTAAATATTTTCGATGTTTAGCTGCTACCACAATTTCTCAATGGACACCCTTAAAATTTAATGATTCCACTGTCCCGTTAAAATAACCCTCACCCTTTGGGACAATATCAATATCTTCGGGACGAATAATAATATCAATCCGATCTTCATTTTCCCCAAATCCCCTGTCTAAACACGGGAATTTTTTGCCATCAATTTTAACTAAATAATCCTTAACAAAAATGGCATCGGAAATAATATTGGAATCACCAATAAATTGTGCTGTTCACAAGTTTTCCGGTTCATTATAAATTTCACTAGGAGTTCCGACTTGCTGGATTGCTCCTTTATTCATCACAATAACCCGATCAGATAATGTTAAGGCTTCTTCTTGATCATGGGTTACTAAAATAAAAGTAATCCCAATTTCTTCTTGCAAAGCTTTTAATTCACTTTGCATTTTTTTACGAAGTTTAACATCTAATGCTGACATTGGTTCATCTAATAATAAAATCCGGGGACGATTAATTAAAGCCCGCGCGAGTGCTACTCGCTGTTTTTGACCCCCAGACAATGATTCAATCCGAGCATCTGCAAAACCATCTAAACCAACTAAACGTAAAAAACGGCGAACTTCTCGTTTAATAAAATCAAATTTTTTCTTTTTAATTTTTAAACCATACGCAATATTATCAAAAACATTCATATGGGGAAATAACGCATAATTTTGAAAAACAGTGTTAACTTCTCGCTTATTGGCAGCAACTTTTAATCAATTTTTCCCTTCAAAGAGCATTTCACCACTATCTGGTTTTTCAAAACCACCAATTAAACGTAAAGTTGTTGTTTTACCACACCCAGAAGGCCCTAATAAAGTTACAAACTCACCTTCTTTAATATTGACACTAATTCCTTTTAAAATAACCTTTCCATCATATTGTTTAGAAATATTACGTAATTCTAAAATATTTTTTTCCAATGTTGTTTTTTCCTTTCTCTCATTTGCTAATTAAAATACAGGCGGAGTTGAAATTCAGAGTACTTCCGCAATTTTATTACTATTATTTTTTAAATAATGTTGATTATTACCATACAAATAAAAACTATCTTTTTCATAAGCTTTTTGAAATTTTGTTCCACTATAAACACTGACTTCCCCGGACAGGACATAACCAAAGATCTCCCCCTCAAAAGGTAACAACTTCTGGGATTCACTATACGGTTTAATTTGAATTAAAATTGGCTCTAATTCATTTGCTTGCGCATTTGGAATTAACCATTCAATGCGATAATTATCTTGCTCAACCTCATAATGATCTTCAACACCATACACAAACTTTCGGTTTTTTTCCTGCTTAAAAAAATCGCCTAAATTGGTGCCTAAAACCTCTAAGATACTTTCCAAAGTTTCAATACTTGGGGAGGAAATATCGCGTTCAATTTGGCTAATAAATCCTTTTGTTAACTCACAGCGATTAGCTAACTCTTCAATGGTTAAATTACTTTTTTGACGTAATAATTTAATTTTTTCACCAATTTTCATTAATTTCCCTCCTTTTCTTGTTTAGTTATACTAAACTTTTTGTTTTTTAATTTTCATTTAAGTTAATTATAGGGAAAAATGTAAAAATATCAATAATTAAGTGCTCTTTTTTATAAAAAATATTTTAAAATTTCATATTATTTTAATGTCAAATTTATATATGGTAGAATTATTCCATTAATAATATAATAATTATGATTATAATTAGCAGAAAGAAACATAATATGCAGAAAAAAATCCTTTATTGAAGTTTATTAAGTATTCCAATTATTTTAATTATTTTTTTAATGACACTATATTTTACAAAGATCTGACAACCAACATTGACATCTACTATAATAAGTTTAGTATTATTATGTTTTGTCGGAATTTTTGTATATTATTTAATTACGAAAAGTTATCCGTACTATGATCAGGCTGAAAAAAGCATTGGTCAGTTTGATAATAACATTAAGCAACGAATATGAAAATTAGGAATCATTGGTTTCATTGCTGATTTTTTTGATACTATTGGAATTGGTTCATTTGTAATTAGTATTGTTTTATTAAAATTAACTAAACAAATAAAAAATGATAAAAAAATCTTAGGAACTTTAAATATTGGCCATGCAGTGCCAACCTGTTTAGAAGCAATTATTTTTATTTCCCTGGTAAAAGTTGAGTGATTAACCCTTGTTGTTTTAATTGCGTCAGCTTCCATTGGATCATACTTAGGAGCAATGTTTGCTAATAAAATAAAATTAGGTTGGGCCCAAATTTTTATTAGTGTTGTACTAATTATTATTTCAATTATTATTTTATTAGGTCAAAAGCAAGTTGGTGTCATGCCCAGTCCTGGAAATGCTGATTCCTTACAAATATGATGGAAATATCTGGTGGGTGCAGTTGTATTCTTTATTTTAGGAGCCTTAATGTCCTTAGGAGTAGGAATTTATGCTCCCGCGATGGCTGTTACTTACTTATTAGGATTAAGTGCAATTTGTGCCTTTCCGATTATGATGGGGTCCGCCGCCTTTTTGATGCCAATTGGAGCCTTGCGATTTATTAAAGATCAAAATTATGAAATTAAACCATCATTAGCTTTTACAATTGGTGGTTCGTTTGGAGTTATTTGTGCCTATTTAATTGTTTTTATTGGAATTCAAAAAGGATTAGGTCTCAATAAAGATGAATTTGTTAACATTCTAACCTGGTTAATCATTGTGGTAATTTGGTACACCGCCGGAATGATGATTTATGAATATGTTAAAAATAAAAAACGACCGCGCAAACAAACACAACCATAAAAAAATCACTTGAATAGTGATTTTTTTATTTATTATTAAGATGTTTTTTAATTGCTCGTGCTACTCCTGATTTTTTATGATGATGAGTAACTTCATTGGCAATATTTTTAATATCTTGTTTAGCATTACCCATCGCGATCCCTAACCCTGCTCATTTTAACATTTCGCGATCATTTGAACCATCGCCCATCGCAATGACTTCTTCTTGCTTAATATCATACATTTTTGCAATATATTCAACGGCATCTTTTTTATCAGTATTTAAAGGAGAAACTTCCAGATTTAATTTTGATTTGGAAACATAAGACCAGTCAAAAATATTAAATTGATACTTTGCTAAAATTTCTTCTTTAAAAGCAAGAACATTTGGTTTGTTACCACTTACAACAAATTTAAAGATTTCATCATTAAAATTGACTACTTTGTTATATAACACACGCTTACGTTTTGTATGTCAACTCATTCATTTAACCATTAATCCCCGGTTAGTGTTGACATATGCTAAATCATCATCCTTAACTGAATATGCTCATAGTTGCACTTTATTTTTATTAGCAATAGTAAAAACATCTTGAGCTTCCGCGGTTGAAAAAGAGTTTTGTTTTATTATTCGATTGTTTAAAAAATCATAAATAACCCCACCATTAAAGCCAATTACTGGCAAGTCATAATTGATTATCCCTAATTTATCAGCTACTGTTTTAATTGCTTTAATACTTCGACCAGTTGCAATAATAATCTTAATATCATTTTGTAATGCTCATTTAATTGTTTTAACATTTTGCTTTGAAATTTTATTTTTTCGTTTGACAGTTGTGCCATCCAAATCTAGTGCAATTAATTTATATGCCATAATATTTCTCCCATTAATTGTTAATTCTATGTTAATTATATCAATAAACTAGGGCAAAATAATATATTTTGTTAACAAATGAATCTTATCTAATCTTTCCCATGGTAATTCGTGACTAGGGCGACCAAAATGACCATAAGTGGCTGTCTGTTGAAAAATCGGCTTTTGCAATTCAAGATTTTTAATCATTGCGGCTGGGGAAAAGTCAAATACTTCTTCAACGGCTTTTAAAATAACATTATTTGGGATGTGATTAGTACCAAATGTATCAATATAAATTGAGATTGGTTCTGCAATACCAATTGCATAAGATAACTGAATTTCACAACGGTCTGCTAGCCCAGCTCCAACCACATTTTTAGCAACATAGCGGGCCATATAAGCCCCACTACGATCAACTTTAGTACCATCTTTCCCCGAAAAAGCACCACCCCCATGGCGAGCATAACCCCCATAAGTATCAACAATAATTTTGCGCCCGGTTAATCCTGTATCACCCTTGGGTCCTCCAATTACAAAACGACCAGTTGGATTAATTAAAACTTTAAAATCTTCATTTAAGCGATATTTTTTAATAACCGGGATCATAATTTCATTTTTAATATATTCTTTAAACGCATTTTCATCAATATCAGGATGATGTTGAATTGACATTAGAACTGTATCAACCAAAATATTTCTTTGATTAGTAAGATCTAAGGTTACTTGTGACTTCATATCCGGACGAGCTTGGGAAAATAAACCTTGTTTACGCAATATGCTAGCTCTTTTGACCAAGTCATGCGCAATTGAAATTGCTAAAGGCATGTAATTATCTGACTCATTTGTAGCATAGCCAAACATAATTCCTTGGTCACCAGCTCCTTTTTTATTAACCCCCATCGCAATGTCTGGCGATTGTGTATTAATTAAAATTTCAATTTGACAAGTTTCTCAATTAATTCCCCATTCTTCATCATCATAACCAATTGCTTTTAAAACATTCCGCGCAATTTGTTCATAATCAACCCGGGCTTTAGTTGTAATTTCTCCTCCAATAATTAAACGATTTGTTGTAATAAAACACTCACAAGCTACCCGTGAATTTGGGTCTTGTGTTAAACATGCATCCAAAATTGCATCCGAAATTTGATCACAAATTTTATCTGGATGACCTTCGGAAACCGACTCTGATGTAAATAAGATCTTTTCTTGTAATACCATAATAAATCCTCTCCCAAGTAAGTTAACTAAAAAAATAATTAGTTAATGGCTAATTAGTTTACTTTATCAGAAATATGATTATCAAAAAATTAATAAGTTTAAGATTTTTAAATAACTAATAAACCTTATTGATAGCTATCATATGCCCTGCTAAAAGCACCTTCTATAATTTCTATATAGGGTTGCTAGTGGATTACTGCTTAGCGTGCTAACCACTTCTGAATAAGTTTTAGTTGCTATTAACAACAAAAAAATTATACCGTAAAATCTGATATTTTTTAAATAAAAATAAATTTATTTTTTTAAAATTCTTTTAAAAAGTAGTTGACATGTTAACTAATAATGCTAAAATGATTATGGTTAACATATCAACCAATTAAGGAGAGGAAAATTACAATGTCAGTAAAAGATGCAATAAATTGAAGAAAAGCAGTTAAATCATATATTAACAAACCAATTTCCGAAGAAGATTTAAATGCTATTATTGAAGCAGGAAGATTAGCACCAAGTGCCTATGGTGTTGAACCTGTTAAAGTTGTAGCTATTAAAAGTGATGATGCTAAAAAGGCAATTTTACCAGCAGTATTAGAAGGAAATCATAAAAAAATTAATACTGCCCCTGTTACTTTAGTATTATTAGCAGCAAATGGGGAGTATGCTAGTGATACTGAGTTCTTAACAGAACGTTTTAGCCGTTGATTACCATCAGAAATGGTAAATGGTTATGTTCAAGCCGTGCAAGGTGTTATTAATGGTGCAGTTGATGCAAACTCATTTTCTGACCACCAAACATACATTGCAGCAGGTTTTATTACTTTGCAAGCAGCTGATTTACAAATTGGGTCAAATGTAATGACCGGGTTCGATCCACAAGCCTTAGAAAAAATCTTAGCTAAATATGATGTTCTCGATAAAAATCGCTATCATCCAACTCTTTTAATTAGTTTAGGATATTATGATGCAAACGAACCAATGGTAGCGTTCCGAAGAACTAGAATTTCACATGATGACTTTGCCCAAGAAATCTAAGTTCAAAATTGTCATTCCCTTTTTCCAATAATTTTTGGTAGAATTTAAGTAGGTGATAATAATGTTATTTAATGAATTAATGTTTGTTCTGCGAAAAATTAATAAGGATATTGATTCGCTAGTTAGTGAGTTTTTAACCCAGGCAAACTATTTTGATATTGAACCAACAGATGGACCAATCTTGTTATATATGCAAAATAATCCAACCACTAAAATGACAGAATTATCAAAAATTTCTAACCAAACAAAAGCTGGAATGAGTCGAAAAATTAATCGTTTAAAAAAATTAGGTTATATTAGCCATCAACGTTGTCAAAAAGATAAAAGAATTAGTTGGTTAGAATTAACACCAAAGGGGAGAATGGTTGCTGAAAAATTTATCGAAATTTCATCAGTACTTAATAAGCAATTATTAGCGTTAATTCCCGATCACCAACAAAATGATTTATTAGAAACCTTAACCTTTTTAGCAAACGAATTAAGTAAAAAATAAAAGTTTGGAAGTTAACTTCCAAACTTTTTAATTTTGTACAAAGTCATTGATTGTATTAATTACTTTTTCATCAAGATTATCAATAAAAATAAAATGATTATCATTATCAAAACTACTTATTGTAACATCGGGATTAGTTATTTTTGCCAACCGTTTAGGGGCATAAAATTTATCACCATTACTTTGCAATAATAAGGTTTTGACCGACAAGTTATTTATTTTCTTGATAATTTTTTTATTAATTTGCTTAACTTGTAAAATTTGATTTAAAAAATATTGTTGGGGCTTGGCTTTCATCTTTGCAATATACTCTTGGTTATTAGTAAAATAATGATAATCAATATTAATATTTAAAGTTTTATTTAAATAAAATAAAAAGCTAAAGAAAATACTAATTTTACTAAAAAAAGAAAAGCGCATTGTTTTTTTATTGGTAATTGGATTAACTAAAATTATTTTGGTAATATGTTTTGTTTTTCGTAACAAGTAATTAACTAGACCACAACTATAGCCTTCTAATAATAAAGTAATTGTTTGGTTTTCATATTTATTTTTAATAACTTCAATTGCCATTAAAACATCATTTATTAAAATTCCAATATTCTTTGTTTGGTAGTAATCATTATCTCCAATATTTCGTTGGTTAAAACTAAGAAATGAAATTTCAGCCTTTAAATTCTGATTATTAATTAAACTGGCAAAATCATTTTTGTTCCCATAAATATCATGGATCCCTAAGATAATTTCCCGCCCCTTCTTATTAATTTCTCCTAACACAGAGAATTGGTATTGATCAGCACTAATAAAATATTTATTATCAATTAGTTCTGGTAACTGGACTTCGTTTACCTTTACTCGTTTAGAAAATAATTTATAAAAACGACTAATAAAATAACATAATAAGGCAAATCCTAAAATTCCAAACACAATTCCAATTGTCATTTTAATTGTAATTAATTGACTCATTAACTTTACTCCTATCTATATTCATCTTGATTATCAGGGGTAATTAAAATTCGGTCAATTTTAACCACAGAATTATCAACATCATTAGTTTCCAAAATAATTCCTGAAAAAACTAAATTATCTAAATCTTCTGCGGGTTGAAAGCGACTTGGTAAACCAGTTTTTTCTTTTAAAATAACTTCTTCGGGATTAGCCCCAATAATTGAGTTATAACTACCACACATTCCTAAATCAGTAATATAAGCAGTACCATTTGGTAGAATACGGTTATCTGTTGTTTGCACATGCGTGTGGGTTCCCACTAAACAAGTAATTTTGCCATCAAAATTCCAAGCTAGGGCTAATTTTTCAGCACTTGCTTCGGCATGAAAATCAACTAAGTGCAAATCACTATTATCTTCAGCTACAATTTTCTCTAATGCATAATATGGATTATCGGCAGGATCCATAAAACTACGACCAATCAAATTAGTGACACGAACGGTTTTATTGCCAACTTTTTTCACCACAGTTCCTGGGCCAGGAGTATACGGATTCATATTTAGTGGTTTTAATAAATCATCAACCTCTTCAATATATTTTGGGACTTCGGGATTTTTAAAAATATGGTTTCCAGAAGTAATGACATCAACCTGTAGCGCTTTTAATTCTGCATAGTGTTTTTGCAAAATTGATTTACCATGACTAGTATTTTCACCATTTGCAACCACAAATTGAATTTGATATTTTTTCATAATGAAAGGCAAATACTCTTCAAGTGCTTTTCTTCCTGCCTTTGCATAAATATCACCAATCATTAAAATTTTCATCCTTATTCTCCTAATCTTCTTCAATTTTTTTTAATTTGTCAATTAGTTCCCGGCATTCTTTCGTATCATAATATTTTTGGTATAAATTTTCGCGTTGTGTTTGTTTATAACATATTTTTAAACTATTTTCAAATTTTGTTAATGTCTTGCTAATCTTTAGCAGTGAATCATAAACAGCGTTCCGCGAGACTACTTGCATTTCGGCAATTTCACTTAATGAATAATCTTCAAAGAAATACAATTTAAAATAGGTACTTTGTTTTGGGGTTAATAATGAACTATATATTTCATATAAATCAATTAGATAATTTGTTCGCTCAAGGTCTTTCATTATTCGTCTAGCGTGGTTTCACTTTCAAATAAATCTTTTGTTAAATTATAAATATATTGTTCAATATCAAACTCTTGTAAATCATCTGGTTGCTCACCAAGACCAATTAATTTTACAGGAATATTTAGTTGATCCTTAATTGCTAAGACTACTCCTCCCTTAGCGGTACCATCCATTTTTGTTAACACAATCCCACTAACATCTGTTACCTCAGAAAAGTTTTTAGCTTGGGAAATCCCATTTTGGCCAGTTACACCATCAATAACTAATAAGGTTTCGTGGGGGGCACTTGGGATCTCTCTTTTAATAATTCGGTTAATTTTATTTAATTCATTCATTAAGTTAACTTTATTTTGGAGTCTTCCGGCGGTATCAATTATTAAAAAGTCATACTTCCCTGCTTTGGCTTTGGCAATTCCATCATAAATAACACTAGCCGGGTCTTGCCCTTCTTTGGCTGGTTTCACAATTGCCGTCTGCAAACGAGTTGCTCATTGATTTAGTTGTTCAACAGCCCCAGCCCGGAAGGTATCACCCGCAACTAGTAAAACCTTTTTGCCCTGGTCTAAAAAATTTTTAGTTAATTTGGCAATTGTAGTTGTTTTACCACTGCCATTAACACCAACCATTAAAATTACATTTAATCTTCCCTCTTCAATATTTAGTTTGTTTTGGCGCGATTTTGGATCATTGTATAAATCCATAATTACTTCTACTAAATAATCATTGGTTTCTTCAATGGATCATCCTTTTTTAACTTTTTTACGAATTTCATCTGTAATTCGTAACACCATGTTCATTCCCATGTCACTAGCAATTAAAATATTCTCTAATTCTTCTAAATAATCATCATCATACTCTTTATATTTACTAGCTAGTTTTTTAATGTCTGTTGAAAATGAAAGGCGCGTTTTTTTTAAAGCTTTTTCTAACTTAATTTGTTTTTTTTCTTCCCGTTTTGCTTTTAGTTTTTGAAAAAAACCCATCTTAATTATTACTCCTTCTATATTACAATTATAATTTAACAACTATTTTAAAATAGTCTTTATTTTCAAATTGATTGAAAGCTTCCATTACTTCATCTTTATTATACACTTGGGAAACTAAAACTTTTGGATCTAGTTTTTTAGCTAAAATTTCAGCAATTACTTCCAGCGTTGCTGCATTATTTAAAATTCCGGTTTTGATGGTGATATTTTTATGTCATAGTTCATTAAGGTTAAAGATAACTGGCTTTTTAAAAACCCCAATTGAAATAATCGTACCATTAAAACCAACTAATTGTTGGGCTAAAGTAAATGTATCACGATCATTTCCAACACATTCCACTACTAAATCATATTGTTCATCACCAAACTCATTATCTTTACTATTAATAATTTGTTCAGCACCATTAGCTTTAAAAACTTCTAACTTAGCACGGTGATGACCAAAAACTGTTACTTTTTTATGGTAAGAATTTAAAAATAATAAGATTGCTAAGGCAATTGGACCATCACCAATTAATGCAACATTATTAATTTTATTAAAATCAACTTTTAAAATAACATTTTCATAAGCTGTTAATAAAACATCCGATAACATTAATCCTTGTTCAGTACTAATTTCAGATGGTAATTTATAAACACTCGTTTCACCGTAGGGCACTCTGACATATTCTGCATGGGTCCCATTAATCTTAGTTCCCAAAATAAAACCAGCATTTAAACAATTAGCATATAAACCTTGTTGACAAAACTTACATTGGTTGCAATGAGTAATGCAGCTAATAACAACCCGGTCCCCAACTTTTAAAGTTGTTACTTTTTTCCCAATTGCACTAACAATGCCAACCCCTTCATGGCCCATAATTGTGTTTTTAGCAACCGTGTCATCCATCCCTAAATAAGGGCGGTAATCAGCGTGTGAAAAAGTAAACCCCTCAATTTTTACAATAATATCTTCATCATTAATAATTTTTGGTGTGGGTACTTCACTTCAGTCAATTAAACCCTTATCTTTAAAAACTAAACCTTTCATCAAGTTCCCTCTTTCTATATATATTAAATTATACTCTAATAAAACCTTAAAATAAAAAAATTACTAATCTTAGAACTTAGTAATCTATTCATCATCAATTTTTAAATTTCCTTGGTCAATTTGTTTTTTAATATCATTATCAATTAAATTAGTAAATAATCTTTGATGAACCATTCGCGAATTAAAATATTGACGCATATTTTTGCGGATTAATTCTTGGCTTTCTTCACTCAGATTATAATATACTCAAGCATCAGTACAAACTGGTAAATTATTAAACATTACTGTTTCGGCGGCATAATACTCCGCAGTTGCTACACAATCCTTAGTTACTTCTTCAATGGGAACAGTAAAATACTCATCCTCATCAACTTCCTCAATTCGACTTTTCTTCGGATCATTTGCAATCCCAACCCCAATTTTAACTTCTTTTACTGAGGTAAAATCTTCATATAAATTAAAATTCATAATCCGCACTGTGGTATTGATATAATTAACAATATCAATCAAATAATCCAAAGAACCATCATCTTCATAAACTGCTAAATATAAATCATCATGTTTATGAATTCCAAAAATTTTATCTGATTTTTGCAGGGCAGCCATAATAGTATTATTTAAAGTAGCAAATAACCAGTCCGCAGTTTTTTTATCATATGATTTAATAATTTGCTTTCTATTAACAATGCGAACAGCAATTGCTGAAACTGATTGTTCTTCATCATCTTTAACATAAAAAGGAGGCAATTCAATATTTGACAATGCCACACGATTACGATATTCATCTAATTTATTTTTACTATATACATACTCTTTTAAGATACTAATAGTTTGTTCTGGTTCTCACTTCATCATTAACCCTCTTAAATTAAATAAACTAACCCTACATTATTATTTATATAATTATACTATAAAATAATGCCTTTTTAAATAGTTGTTAATGCAATTATCAAATTAAAAAAATCTGCTTAATTAAAACAGATTTTTAGATTGGACAATTATACTATCATAGATAAATCATATCGGTAACAACATAGTTAATTAAGAATAAATTAAGGATATTAAGTAATTAAGGAAAAAATAGATATTGTTTATTAAAATATTATTATAAAATTATTAATTTGGGTATTATAAATTATTTTCTTAATTGAAAGGTTAAGTTTTTTCATAGACTCTAATTCCGAAGGATTAAAGGCGGGAAATGTTCTTTTTTAAATTGGTTTAATAGTTTTGTTTTTCGAATTTGATAAATTAATGCTAATTGGCGAAATTTTGAAATGCGCGCCACTAGGATTGCTAAAATATGTAAAATAATAAGTTTAATGCGGATAATCAAAGCAACTATTTTACATATTCTTTTATGCAAATGATGGAAAGCCACTTTATTATTTGTTTTAACAAAACGGTGTAAATTTTTTAAATAAGAATAGAAAATTCATATTAGAGCTAGATAAAAAATTAGGGCTGCGCAGAAAATAATATAAGAAAAATAGAATTTTCCAAAGAATACTCAGTGAAAATCTAACAAATAAAATTGGTTTATCAGAGCCATACTATGAGCATTTTCATTTAAAACTAACACACATGGATAAATCACAAGATTACAACATCATAAAAATAAAATTACTCAATACTGGTTTTTATTAAAACTAGGATTTTTTAAAAATCATTTATAACGCACTTTAATATTATGGATCAATGATTGGAAAACATAAATAAAAACAAAAGCAATTAAAAGAAGATAAAAGATATTCACCAATAAGCTGATTAAAATAAAATCAATTCCTAAAATAGTATTATTTAGATTTAAAAAATTAAAATGATAAATCATAAATAAGATGAAAAATACTATTAAAATTTTGCAATAAATTTTTACACATCTTCCGCTCATAATTATTTATCCCACTAGTTTTTAATTCTTGCTAATATCTTAACATAAAAAACAAAAATTTTAAAATTTTTTTCTAAAAAATAAAATAATTTTAAAAAAAAGAAACCCCATAAGTGGTTTCTTGGGAGATATTATTGGACAAATGCATAAGCAATAAAATAGCCAATAAAGAGAATGTCAAGAATATAAGTAACAATATGAATGTCCCGGTATTTTTTGTTAATTAAACCAATAATTGTATAACTAATAAACCCAACGGCAATTCCGTTAGTAATTGAGAACGTTACAATCATCATAATAATTGTAAAGAATGCCCCAATTCCTAACTCTGGTTGTAATCATTCAATATCTTTGATTTGAACAATCATCAGGGTTCCCACAAAAATTGTGGCTGCTCCCGCAATGGCCGGGGTAATTAATCGAAAAATTGGAAACAATACAATTGAAATTAAAAATAATGTCCCAATCACTAATGATGAAAATCCTGTCCGTGCTCCCTGGGAAACTCCGGTTGTTGATTCCACATAAGTTGTAACAGGGGAAGTTCCTAAGACTCCTCCCACAATAGCTCCAACAGAATCAGCAATTAATGAGCGTGGTTTCAATTCATACTTGATACCACTTTGATCAGAGATTTGTTTTGTGACAGAATATAATGTTCCGGTTGAATCAAAAAACTCAACAAATAAAAAGACAAAAATTGAAACATATAATACGGGGGAAGTTCAAATTTTACTATTACCAAAAGCAGTAAAAGTCGACTTAATATTAGTACTAAAGCCATCAAAATCATGGTAACTTCACCCTGTTCAGTGGGAAAAGTTTGCTTTAATAAAATCATTATTAACAACATTTCCCACTATTAGGGAAACAGCTAGCCCAACAATAATGGCAATCGCAATCGCTCCCGGAATTTTTTTAAAATGTAAAATAAAAATTAAAATTAGAACACCTAATCCCATTAAAATAACGGGTCAATTTGTTTTTAGATTTCCTAATTCAGCAACTGGGATGCCCCCGTTATAAATAACACCACCCTTACTAACAGCATTATCACCAACTAAACCGATATTATGCAAACCTAAGTAAGCAATAAAAAAGCCAATCCCAGAACCAATTGCCAACTTAATTGATTGTGGAATTGCCCCAATAATTAAAGTTCGTAGTTTAGTTGAAGAGATAACACAAAAAATTAATGAGGAAATCATAACAGCAATCAGCGCTCCTTGATAACCAATACCATTTTTAGCCACATTAAAAGTAAAAATAGCATTTAATCCCATTCCAGGGGCTAATCCCACTGGGGTGTTTGCTGATAATCCCATAATAAAGGTTGCCACAAAAGCAGCAATGGCAGTGGAAATAAAAATTCCCCCGAATGACATGTTATAACTAGCATCATTAAGATGATTAACATCCGGGGCAGAAGACAACATTTGCGGTTGGACAGATAAAATATATAACATTGCTAAGAATGTTGAAACTCCACCGATAATTTCTTTGCGAAATGTTGTTTGAAAAGTATCAAATTGAAAAAAATGACTAATCTTTCGTGTGATAAACATTAACTTCGGTTTCTCCTTCTAATAAAAATAAAAAAACATTAACCTGTGAAATTTAAAAAGTTAATGCTTAAAAGAAAAAACATTAACCTATAGTACCTAATTACAATGGGTAGGTGTAGAGACGTTAGACCATATTACTAACATATACAGGTTGCTAATTTATTTTTATGCTTTAAATATATCAAATTAATAATAAATTGCTAGGTTATTTTAATAATTTTTCAAAAATATCTTAAAAATTTTGCAAATTAACGATTTCTTAAGCGCTCACTATCTCTTTTCTTGATTGCTTCTCTTTTATCATGGAGTTTTTTCCCTTTTCCTAATCCAATTTCTAATTTGGCATAGTTTCCTTTTAAATAAACGCGTAACGCAACCACTGTTAGTTTTTCTAACTTAATTCGTTGCAAGATTTTTTTAATTTCTCGTTTATGTAATAATAATTTACGCGTGCGGTCCGGATCAGGTTTATAAGATGCGGTAAATTTATAGTTGGCAATGTGCATATTAATAACAAAAGCTTCGTTTTTACGAATTACAACAAAGGCCTCATTAATTGAAACATCATTATTGCGAATTGATTTAATTTCACTACCAGTTAAACTAAGGCCAGCTTCATAGGTATCTAAAATTTCGTAATTAAACCTGGCTTTTTTATTAACACTAATAACTTTCATCCGAACCCCTCCTTTAATTTATTAAAGTAAAATCAATTTGACGTAGTTGTTTGCTTGCTTTCTTTACCTTAATTTTAACTCTTTTTCCTAATGTTAAACGTTGTTTTTTGCGTTCGCCAATTAGTGTTAATGTTTTTTCATCAAAAATATAAAAATCGTCGCGTAAATCACTAATATGAACCAAACCTTCAATGGTATTTTCTAATTGGACAAAAATCCCAAAGGCAGTAACTCCCGAAATAATCCCGGGGAAAGTCATTCCAACCTTGTCTTCCATATATTCAGCTTCTTTCATTTGGTCTACTTCGCGTTCACACTCCATTGCTTTAACTTCACAAGTAGAAGATTGTTCACTTGCTAATAATGTAAATTCTCGATTTTCTTCAATAATTTTTGCATTAATTTTATTATTAATTAAATATTCTTTTAATAAACGGTGGACAATTAAATCGGGATAACGGCGAATTGGTGATGTAAAATGAGTATAGCATTTTGAGGCTAGCCCAAAATGACCATCATTTACCGCACTATATTTTGCTTTTTCCATACTTCTTAAAAATAAGGCCGAGATAACTTTAAAGTTTTCTTGATCACGTAATTTATCTAAAACTTGTTGAATATCTTTGGAGTGAATATTTTCTAATTTTCCTTTAATATTTAACCCCATTAGTGATAATTGGGTATATAGCTCTCGCAATTTCTTTTCTTTTGGTTGGTCATGTACCCGGTAAATAAAAGGCAAGTCCATTCAAAAAACAGTTTCCGCCACTGTTTCATTGGCTCTAATCATGAATTGTTCAATTAACTTCTCTGCTTCATCACGGGGACGGTTAACAATATCAATAATTTTGCCCTCTTTATTAGTAATAAATTTTGGTTCATCTAAATCAAAATCAACTACCCCATCGTGGTTTTTTTTGGCCAACAAAACTTTATATAATCTTCTGGCTTGGTATAACATGTTACTAATTTCGGGGGCAATTGTCGTTGGTTCACCCTTAAATAACTTATTTACATTTTCATATGTCAACCGTGCTTTTGATTCCATTACTCCTTCATAAATACTTGAACTGATAACTTCCCCTTTTTTATCAATAATCATTTCACAACACATTACTAGTCGAATTTCATGGGGATTTAATGAACAAATCCCATTACTTAATCGTTCTGGTAACATGGGAACTACCCGGTCAATTAAATAAACCGAACACCCACGGGCAAAAGCCTCTTTATCTAAAAAAGAGTTGGCGGTGACATAATGCGCCACATCAGCAATTGCCACTAATAAACGGTAAGTTCCATCCTGATTTTTCGTAACACAAATAGCATCATCAAAATCTTTTGAATCATTACCATCAATCGTTACTAATAATTCATCTCGTAAATCCTTACGTGTCGTAAAAAGGAGGGGATCATGCAAAGAAACACTAGGAGCAATGTGGTTAGCTTCTTGTAAAGTCTCATTATCAAATTTGATTTTAATATTAAATTCATGCAGAATTGTTAAAATATCAACTCCTGGTTGGTTAACGTTTCCAATTACTTCTAAGATTTTAACTTGCATTGTATTACTATTACTATTAGCTTTAATAATGGCAGCTTTAACAACTGTATTTTCTTGGGCAGCTTTTAAATTTAAAATTTCCGCTTTGTATTGTTGGAGTTTGTTATTTAAAACTTCTAAATATTTTTTGTTATTTTTATTTTTTTTAACAACACCCATAATATATTCTAAATTTCGTTTAATAATTTTTACAATCCGAGCTTCTACTTTTTTACCGTTATTGGGAGACTTACTTTTCAAAACAAAAATAACCTGGTCACCATCTAAGGCATTATTTAAATCCTTTTGGTGAACATAATACTCTTCTTGACTATTATTGATTTTAACAAATCCAAAGCCTTTTTTATTAATACTAATCACGCCTTGTAAATAAATTTTAGGATTTAAATAGTAAAACTTATGATTGCTATTAACGGCAATAATATTTTGATTTTCTAACTCTACTAATATTTTTAACATTTGTTTATTATCTTCTAAATTATCAATTTTTAACAAAGTTGTTAATTCAATTGTATCTAATGGCTTATTTTTTGCTCTTAAAATTTCAATGATTTTATTTTGCATACGATTCCTCAAATTCTAAATAAAAAAGAGATATTAATAAACCTCCCCATAATTATGCTATCTTTTATAGTAAAACATTAGTTAATAAACAAATGATTAAAGTAATAATTAGAAGTCCACTCCCAAAACTCAACATGGCAATTGACAAGGTGCGATCTAAACCACGCTCTTTACTATTAGCAAAGAGTTCATCGTTTCCCCCATTTAAAGCACTTAAACCAGTTTGGGCTTTTTTATTTTGCAATAGGCCAATAATGATCATAATAATTGATAAAATTAAAGCAACTATTTCAAAGGCATATATAATTGTATTACTTGTCTCGCGATCAAGGGCTAACAGCACCATGGTAGGTAGACTCATTTAAATCGACTCCTTTATTACTTTTGTATCATATTAATAATACTATATTTTTTAAAAATCTTATACTATAAATTAATAATTTTGTTGTATTAACTTATTTAAATACCAGCTAACGCCAGCCTGGTTGTTACTAATTGTGGTGTCATAAGCAACTGCTAAGACACTGCTAGGAGCATGACTCATCGCAATCCCATATTTAACATATTTTAACGCAGCAATGTCATTATTATTATCACCAAAATATAACACATTTTGGGGGGTGATTGCTAAATGATGATGAATATTTAATAATTTAATTAAATGGGCAATTCCAGTTCCCTTGTTACAATCAGCATTGACAATATCACAAGTTGTCGGTGATAATCGTTCAATATTAATTGCCGTTATCGCTTGCAATTCTTGATAAGCTTGTTCAAACTCGGCAACACTATTTGCTCGCACAACAATTTTATTAGTTTCTTGTAAATTGTTAAAATCAAATTCTGCTACCATTTCCATTCCATCCAAAAAGGCACCAGGAGTTAATTTTTCAGCTAATAAATGCTTACCAGCAACATGTAAAACCTTATCTTGGGCGTATGACAGCGCAAAGGCACAATTATTATTTAACAAAATTGAGGTGACCTGTTGCACCACCGGAATTTTCATTTGGTTAGAATATTCATTTTTTCTTGTTGTTAAATTCATTACCACCGCCCCATTGGCACCGATTACATAGTTACCATAGTTTTTAATTTCTAACTGATCAGCATATTCGATAAAACCTAGCGGGATTCGCCCTGAAGCAATTGAAACAAATACGCCCGCTGCTTGCAGTTCAAGTAATGTTGCCTTAACTTCTGGTAACAACTCTTTATTATCCGTAATTAAAGTCCCATCAATATCACAAACTATCAATTTAATTTCATCATCATTAATTTTCAACATTTTTAACCCTCTTTTCTAGTTAATAAATGATCATATAAATAATCGGCTATCCCGGCATGATTATTATCTTTTTTTGTAACATCCTTGGCAACTGCTTTTAACTCACTTGTGGCATTGGCTAAGGCAATTCCATATTTAGCATTTTTAATCATTTCATAATCATTCATTTGGTCACCAAAACACATAATTTCATCTTTATTAATTTTAATACCTTCATTAGTTTTTAAAGCTGCAATTAGTTTTAGAATTCCATTTCATTTATTAACATTCTTGGGCATAATCTCAATATAACCATATCCAGTTACTTCTACCCGAAGGTTATGATTTTTAGCAACCTTGCGGCGTAATCATTGTTGACCGGCTTGATCACTACATGAAATCACAACTTTGCGCATTTGGGGAATTGCGTTCCAATCCAATATTACTGGAATGTTTTTAGTATGACGAAATAAAAAAATGTCTTCGGTAATAACACGTTCGCTTGAAACATATGCCATTTTTTCATCTAATGGCGCCAAATAAAAATCGTTCCCCATTTCTTTAACAATTGCCATTGCTCATAGTGTATCTTCATAAGAGACCATTTCGTCATAAACATAATCTCCCGTTTGCAAATTCATTACCGCACCCCCATTGCCACCAATAACATACTTACAATTTTTGGTGATTCCTAATTCCTGGGCAAATTCTGCTAACCCACTCGGAACTCTTCCCGAAGCAATTGTTACCAAAATCCCCTGATCTTGGACTGCTAATAAGGCGGCTTTATTTTCTGGCGGAATTTTTTTTGTTTTATCAGTTACTAAGGTCCCATCAATATCACAAACTATCAATTTAACTGCCATTTTATACCCCTCACTCTATATTCAATATGTTTATTATCTCTCAATAAATTAAAAAAATAAAGAAAAAGTAAGAGAAATCTTACCTTTATTTATAAGAATCAAATTTTAAACAATCATTTAAAAAATTATTTTCAAACTGTTGAACCTTGTAAAATATTCCTTTAAATTTTTCCATTTCTTCAACGGTGGCGTCTGCTAATTCTTGGTTTAAATATTCTACTCATTTTTGCTGGATCTCTACATCCTGATCATTATTAATATATAATAGTAGTCATCAATAATAGGGGTGCAGCTCATTTAAATCAGGATAAGATTCTAAAATTAATTGACGAAAATTATAATGGCCAAAACTACAAATACCAAAAGCCACAATTAAATCCTGATAACTTCCTTCCAAGGATAATTCTCACAAGTAATTAATAAAATCAATAGTAATTTGACTTGGTTTAATATTTTTTAATTCTTGGCATTGATAATTTTGGTTAATTTGCGTTATGTATTTAATCATAATATTTAACCCCCTAATTAAAAATACCATTTGTTTTTCATTATTAGCTTTAACTAGTAAGCTCCCCCAAATTCTAATTACTTCCACTAAAATATAATAATTTTGGTTAATAAAATAGTCAAATCCGTGGCGAGTAACTTCATTCTTAACAATGCCAATGATAAAAGGATGATTTAAAAAATTATGATATTCTTTTTTAATTGAACTTAATAATTCATCAAATTTTGTCATTATGCCTCCTCTTAACTTATTAGATTAGAAAGAAAAATTCTTAATTTATAAAATTAAGAATTTCTTCTTTATAATAAGGGGTCTGTTGTCAGATCAAGATTAATTTCGGTTGCTAAATCTTTATTTGTAACAAATGAAATTGTTGGATCCGCTTTTGAAGTAACTTTAAATTGTAAATTATCAAGTTTTATCCGTAGATTCTGAACATCAGCTTTTAAAATATCATCCAAGTTATTGGCCGCTAATCAAGTTTGCCCATTTGTTGATGATTCAAATTTAATAGTCCCTGATAAAATACTAATGTTATTATTATTAACTTCATTATCATCATAGCCTTGTTGTAATAAAAATGTTGGTAATGCTTTTTCAATTAGTGGTTTTAGTTGCAGATGAATATCTTCTTTTAAAACTGAAACGCTAAAATCAACTGTAATATCTTTATTAACATCATGATTAAATAATTGGTTTAAAGTATTTTTAAAGACATTAGTAATCCCTACTTTTGCTAATTCAATATCAGCCAATTCTCATTTATCTCAGTATACTGGCATCGTAACATATTTAACAACATCAATTGCAATTGGACGCTTAACACTAAATTTTTCGCCCTGTGCAGTTTTTCATGGTTGTAACAAGTCACATATTAAATGATCAAGATTGGAAGTAATTTTGGTAGTCCCACTATCAACTTTTGTAAAGCCATCATTATTAATATCTTGGGGAGTGGCAAATAAATATTGAATTAATAACAATAATAGATTGCTATGTTTATCAGCTTTTTGCTGAATTAAAAAATTATGGAAATGAATTAAATCAGGAGCCAGGGCATTAATAATATCCCCAACATTTCCACTAATGTTAATTTTGACTCCTGAACTATCAAATGTTTGGTTAAAGTTAATTTTTAAAATATTACCAACCACTGGTAAATTAGCAAATTGCTGAACAAATGCTATTCATTGTTTTTGGACAGGGTCATTCTGATTAAAGGTTGTTGGAATTTTTGTTGGCAAATTATTAAATTTGACTAAACTAGGCAATAAATTCATAATTAATTTTAATGGTAAACTTGTTCCCCCAAAATTAATTTGAAAATCAGAAATATTCTCAACTGAACCAGGAGTTTTTTGGTTTAAATCATTTACTAATTTTTCAGTATCACTAATTTCCTGGGTTGCAAATTTAATATTAAATTCTGATAGTTGTTTTTGTTTATCAACTAAAATTTTATCATTATGTAAAATTGAAATAATAATTGTTCCATCGATTAATTGGTTATTATCAACTTTAACATCATGAAAACTACCATCTTTAATTTTTATTTGGTAAGTTTGATCAATTGGTAATTGATTACTAATTGTTTTTTTAACATCTTGGGCTGTTAAATTGCGAAAGTTTTTTGAATTTACTAATAATGGACTATTTTGTGACCAAGATTCTATTTTATTAATAATTTTGTCATCCTTTGTTGCCGGAGCGGGATCTGGTTGCGGTGCAACCTTATGTGGATGGCATCCTACAACTGAAGAAACACCAGTTGTTGTTAAACCAAGGGCTCCTAAAATTGATAAAAGTTTTTTCATGCACATGGCCTTCTTTCTTTTATGTTTTTTCATTTTTATAGTTTTAATAATTATAGTTGTTAACAGAAAATCATAGGTTTACTATGTTGTTTAAAATTAATTCCATATTTTTTCTAAGTTTTACTTCCTTATTATATCTTAAATTTAATAAATATAAAAAAATTCTTAATGGTAAATTAAGAATTTTTATGGTTTTATACTAAGTTTGCTGATGATAGGTCAATATCAAATTCAGTATCTAGATTAGCATCGGTGGTAAAATTAGCATTGGCATCATCTTTGGCAATTACTTTAAATTGCATTCCCGTCACTTTCATTCTAATATTTTTAACATCACTACTTAAAATATCATCAATTGATGTTGTAGTAGTTCATGTGTCACTACCATCTTTTTGAATTTCAAAATTAAGAGTTCCAGCTAACATTTGGAAATTATTACTATCAACTATTGCACTATCATAACCACTATTTTTTAACATTGTTGGCATAATATTATCACCAATTATACTATTAAGATTTAGATCAAAACTAATTTTTCCGATGATTGGAATATTATTAATGGTAATTTTAATTGGTTCAGTAACATTACGATTCATCAAATTAGTAACTAATTCTCTTAAGATATTATCAACTCCAAATTTTTTTAAATTAATTCCTTTTGGAATAAACCCTGAGTCATCAGCACTGTCTCATTTAACTGGTAAACTTAAAATTGATAATTTTAAGGGTTCTGCCACACTATAAACTTCACCAGCTGAATTTTGCCAAGGTTGTAAAATATCACACAACAAGTTATCTAAATTAGTTTTAAGATCAGTTTTGTCTTTATTAATTGCGCTAAAACCATCCCCGTTAATATCAGTTGGGGCTTCAAATAAATATTGAACTAATAATAATGCTAAGTTATCATGTTCGTTTGCTTTTTGGGCAACTAAAAAGTTATGGAAATGAATTAGATCAGGAGCAATTGCGTTGATAATTTCACGAACATTTCCGGCGACTTTAAGCTTAATCGCACCACTCAATGGGATCTCAGTATCAAATGATAAATCTAAAATTCCACCTGGTAAACTTTCTAATTTAGTAACAAAATCATTTCATTTCTTTTGGTCAGGATCGGCAGCATCAAACGAAGTTGGAATTTTCGTTGGCAAATCCGATAACTTAACAAAAGTCGGAATTAAGTTAAGAATCATTCCTAACGGTAATTGGGTTCCGTTAAAATTAATTTTAATTTCCGATAATTTTGTTAATGAGTTTGGTGCTTTTTGATTAATTTCAGTTGCTAATTCTCTCGCATTTTTTATTTGGTTAGTTTGGAAGTAAACTTTAAATTCACTTTTTCCCGAAGTAGAATCTACAATTGGTTTATCATTTCGTAAAACTGATACTGTGACAGTACCATTGGTTACTTTTCCATCGGTAATGTTAATATTGGTAAATGTGCCATCTTTCACAACTACTTTGTTAGTTTCATCTAATGGTAATTGGTTAGCAATGGTGTTCACTAAATTATCAACAGTTAAACTTTGATAATCTTTTGAATCAAATAATAATGGTCTTAAATTTGTTCATGAACTTAGTTTTGTAATAATACGTTTGTCTTTTGAAGGTTCGGGATTAGGTGTATCACTTTTATGCGTATTACAAGCAATCACACTTGATGCTCCTGATACTGTTAATCCTACTGCTCCTAAAATTGATAAAAGTTTTTTCATATTAAGATGACCTCCTTAATTAATAGTCACTGCTTTTTTCTCTATCCTTTTGTTTTTTTATAGTTTAGTTTCTTAATTATAACTCAATTAAAATAAAAGACAACTTTTTGTTGCTCTAAAAAGACTTGAAAAATATGGGTTAAATAAAAAAATCTTATTTTCATAAGATCTTTTTTATGAACCTTGTTTATCAAGAAAGTTAACTTCATCAGCTAAGATTTTAACAAATTCTTGATCAACTTGTAAAATTCCACCGTTAATACTTAATTTATATTGTTTATTATCAACACGATAATACATTTCCGAAGGAACAATTGTTGATACTAAGGGAATGTGACCATGCAGAACCCCCATATAACCAGTAATTGTTTTCACTGTTACAATGTCCACGGGTTGTTCAACCATGACTCCCTTGGGAGTAATAATTTTTAAGTTTGTTTTATTAATCATAACAACTAGTTTTTCATTTGGTCAGCTGCTTTGACAGCTTCGTCAATTGTTCCAACATATAAAAATGCTTGTTCTGGTAAGTTATCGTGTTTTCCACTTAAAATTTCTTTAAAAGCACGAATTGTTTCACTAACCGGAACATACTTTCCTTCTTTTCCTGAAAATTTTTCAGCCACAAAGAATGGTTGTGATAAAAAGTTACGAATTTTACGTGCTCGCGAAACAGCTAATTTATCTTCATCAGATAATTCATCCATTCCTAAAATTGCAATAATTGATTGTAATTCTTTAAATTTTTGGAGAGTTTCTTGAACTCCTCGCGCGGTGTCATAATGTTCATCACCAACAACTTGGGGATCTAATAGCCGTGAAGAACTTCCTAACGGATCCACTGCGGGGTAAATCCCTAACGCCGCAATTTCCCGGTCTAAAACAACTTTCGCATCCAAGTGGGTAAAAGTTGTCGCGGGAGCGGGGTCCGTTAAGTCATCCGCGGGCACATAAACAGCTTGCACGGAAGTAATACTTCCTTTTTTAGTCGAAGTAATTCGTTCTTGTAAAGCTCCCATTTCAGTTGCTAAAGTTGGTTGGTATCCAACAGCTGACGGCATCCTTCCTAATAGCGCTGATACCTCTGATCCTGCTTGGGTAAAACGAAAGATATTATCAATAAATAATAAAACATCTTGGTTTTTATCATCGCGGAAATATTCAGCAATTGTCAATCCCGTTAACGCCACACGCATACGAGCACCGGGAGTTTCATTCATCTGACCGAACACTAAAGCGGTTTTATCAATAACACCAGCTTCAATCATTTCGTAGTAAAGGTCATTTCCTTCCCGAGTTCGTTCACCAACTCCGGCAAAAACTGAAATTCCCCCGTGGGCTTTAGCCACGTTATTAATTAACTCTTGAACTAGCACGGTTTTCCCAACCCCGGCTCCTCCAAATAAACCAATTTTTCCTCCCTTAGCGAAGGGTACTAATAAATCAACAACTTTAATTCCAGTTTCTAAAATTTCGGCTGTTGTTTGTTGTTCTTCATAACTTGGGGCTTGGCGATGGATTGGTCGTTTAACTTTTGTTTTAGGCGCTGGTTTTTCATCAATTGGATCACCAAGCACATTAAACATTCTTCCTAATACTTCTTCCCCAACCGGAACTGAGATTGGCGCTCCACTATCGTCAGCTTCCATCCCACGGACCATTCCTTCAGTTGGCCCCAAGGCAATTGTTCGAACAATATCATCACCAATATGTTGAACAACTTCTAATACTAATTTTGTACCATTATTATCAACATTAATGGCATTATATAATTTTGGCAAATATTCTTCGGGAAAGCGAATATCGACAACAGGCCCTAAAACCTGTACTACTTTTCCATTTTTATCCATCTATCTATTCAACTCCTTAACTTTCTTGGGCACTTGCTCCGGCAACAATTTCTGAAATTTCTTGGGTAATTGCTGCTTGGCGTTTACGGTTATATTCTAATGATAGTTTTTCCAACATATCACTAGCATTATCAGTTGCATTTTCCATTGCTGTTCGGCGGGAAGCTTGTTCCGACACTTGCGATTCAACAATTGCTGAAAAAATAATTGCGTTTAAATACATTGGAACAGCACTTGCTAAAATGGTGGCTGGATCCGGTTCAAATTCAGTAATAACATTATCATTTTTTTCGGTTTCTTGCTGACTATTTTTAGCAATTGGTAACAACTGCAAAATTGTTGGTTCAAAAGTAACATTATTAATAAATTTTGTATAAGCAATTTTAATTTCATCATACTGGCCATTATTAAACCCCGATAATAATTCGGATGCTAACTCACGAGCATCATCATAAGAAAAATTAATATCAACTTCTTTATGAACAGAAGCAAGAGTAAAATTTTTATTTTTATAAAATGATTCTGCTTTCGAACCAATCGCAATAATGTGATCAGTATGTTTAATTTCTTTCATTACCAGTTTATTAACATTGATATTATACCCTCCGGCTAATCCTAAGTTAGAATTAACAATCAACCAACAAGTTTTTTTGTTTGGTTTGGGATTAGCTGGCGCTTGATAAATTGAATTATCTGCTTTCCCAATAATATCGTTAAAAACAGTATAAACTTCGGCAAAATAAGGTTTGGAATCACTAATCCGTTTCCCAACTTTTTTTAATTTTGCCGTAGCCACTAATTCCATCGCCTTGGTAATTTTTGAGATTGAGTTAATTGAAGTTATTTGTTTTTTTAAATCACTACCAACAGCCATTGTTAAGCCCTCATTACTTTCCTAGCTTTTCTCATTCGGAAGCTAATCCATAAGTTTCTGGTTTGTAATTAGCAATTTTGTCAACAACTTTTTTGACAACTTTAATAATTTCGTGGTCAATTTTTTGCATTAACTCATCATCAAAGGCTTTTTTAGTTTCTAATTCATCACGCAAGGCTTTTGCTGATGTATGGAAATGTTCAATAATTTCATCTTTAAATTCTTTAATTTGTTCAATTGGAATTCATTTTGTTCGTTTTTTATTAACTGATAACAAGACAATTGCTTGGTCAATTTGTGATAATGGTGAATATTGTTTTTGTTTTAAAATTTCCACAACACGTTTCCCATGTTCTAAGACTGATTTTGTTGCATCATCTAAGTCTGATCCAAATTGGGCAAAAGCTTGCAATTCACGGTATTGCGCTAGTTCTAACTTTAATGAACCTGAAACTTGTTTCATCGCTTTAATTTGGGCTGATGATCCTACCCGTGACACCGATAATCCAGCGTCAACCGCTGGTCGAACCCCGGCATTAAATTGGTCAGAATTTAAGAAAATTTGTCCATCAGTAATTGAAATAACATTGGTTGGAATATAAGCCGAAATATCACCCGCTTGGGTTTCAATAATAGGTAGCGCGGTAATACTTCCCCCACCGTACTCTTTATTTAACCGACAAGCACGTTCTAATAATCTACTATGTAGGTAGAAAACATCCCCCGGGTAAGCTTCCCGACCAGGTGGACGGTGTAATAACAATGCCATTGTCCGATAGGCAACCGCATGTTTTGATAAATCATCATAGATAATTAAAACATCTTCTCCCGATTCCATTCATTCTTCACCAATAGTAACTCCCGTATATGGTGCTAAATACTGCAATGGTGCTAGTTCACTTGCTGTCGCTGAAACAATTGTTGTATAATCCATTGCTCCCGCTGCACGTAATCTTTCCACAATTTGGGCAACTGTTGATGCTTTTTGTCCAATCGCCACATAAATACATTTAACATTTTTACCCTTTTGGTTAAGAATGGTATCAATTGCAATCGCTGTTTTCCCGGTTTGACGGTCACCAATAATTAATTCCCGTTGCCCTTTCCCAATGGGAATCATCGAGTCAATTGTCATAATCCCAGTTTCCATTGGTTGGTCAACTGATTTTCTGGTCATAACTCCGGGCGCAATTCTTTCAACTGGTCTTGTTTTTGTTGTTTTTAACGGCCCTTTCCCATCAATTGGTTGTCCTAACGCGTTAACAACTCGACCTAACAGTGGATCACCAACGGGGGTTTCAACAATGCGGTTCGAACGACGAACTTGGTCTCCTTCTTTAATTAAAGAATCATCTCCCATTAAAACCGCTCCAACAGCCCCTTCTTCTAAGTTTAAAACCATTCCGTAAATGTCATGGGGAAAAATTAATAACTCACCCATCATTGCATTATCTAAACCATCAATTAATGAAATTCCATCCCCAACTGTAACAACAGTTCCTTCTTCGTGGATTTCAATTTTTTTACCATAGTCTTTTATTTGCTTTTTAATAACTTCTGAAATCTCATTTATATTTAAAGCCACTTTATTCACCTCACATCTTATTTATTTCCTAATGCTTTTTCTTTCATTGTTTTTAATTGACCAGCTAATGTTCCATCAATAATTTCATGTTTAATTTTAACTTTTACACCACCAATTAAATTGGGATCAATCTTATTAACCAATTCAATGTTATAACCAAATTTTTTAATTAATTTATCTTGAATTCTTTTAATTTGCTCTTGCGTTAATGGTTCTACTGAATAAACATTTCCATACTGTACATCATTACGTTCATTAATAAGTTTTCGTAAATGCTTAAAAATTAATCTAACAGCATAAAAAGATTCTCTGTCGATTAATAAATATAAGGCATGCAAAATATCTGCTTCAATTTTACCTTTAAAAACCTTGCTCAATAATACTTTCCGTTCTTCTTTTGATTCATAAGTATTAGAAAGCATTTTAATATAATTGGGATATTCTTTGAACAAATCAATAATGACGTTTGCTGTTTTTAAGTATTCATCAATTTTTTTCTTTTCAACAGCAAGTTCTAATAAAGCAACAGCATAGTTTTCAATAAATTTTTGACTAACTATCATATTATTCTAAATTATCAATAAAGTTTTCAACAATTTTTTTGTGCTCATCTTTACTGATCTCTTTACTTAATAGTTGACCTGCTGCATCAAACGCAACTTCAATAATTGATTTTCGAATATCATCTTTGTATTGTTCTTTTTCTTTTTCAATTTCTTTTTTCATTTGTTCGTTTAAATGAACCGCTTCTTTTTTTGCCGCGTCGATAATCTGATGCTTTCTATTTTCCGCTTCACTACGTGCAGTTGCCACAATTGTATTTGCTTCAACTTTCGCTGTTGTTAACAAGCTAGTTGCTTCCTTTTGATCATAGTTAGCTTTTGCTTGTTTATCAGCAGCATCTTGTAGAATTTCTCTTATTTTGTTTCGACGAGCACGCATTGCTTTTCGAAATGGGTTATAAACTCATTTTGTTAACAATGTTAATAACACAATTGTCGCAATTACGTGCGCGATGAAGACTCATAAGTTAGGGAATAACTGATTAATAATTTCCGCTGGTTCAATTGGTCTTGACATTAACCACATCATTATTGTGTCCCCCACCTTTCTGATATATAAATTCTTGTCATGTTCTCAAATTTTCCGTAATTTAGTCTGTTATTCAAATTATTAGCTGGCAGTAACAAATGCCAAAATAATCGCAATAACTAATGCGTAAATTGATCCTGATTCAGTAATCGCCGCAGCAATAATATATTGAGTACGAACTTTCCCTTCAACTTCGGGGTTACGTCCAATCGCTTCAACCGCTTTCCCTCCAGTATAACCTTGTCCAACTCCTGAACCACAACATCCAATCGCTGCTAAACCAGCACCAACTAGACTCATCCCTTTTGAGAATGACCCATCAATTGACATTAATCAAACTCCTACAAAATTCGATAATAGATCTAACATAATTTCAATCTCCTACTTTCTTTTTTAACAATATAAATCTATATAGTTAATATTTTAACTCTTTTTTAAACATTTAAATGAACTTTTTGTTCATTTTTAACTTTTTTTACCTTGATACTTTTTTCCTTGTGTTTTTCGCCACCGCCATGCTGCATTTCCATCGCTCAATAGGCAATGGTTAATATCGCAAAAATATATGCTTGAATTAATCCATCAAATAGGTCAAAGTAGATACTTAACCATGGTAGGATAATTCCTGCTAATAAATCCACTGGTCCAATATAAGGAATATGTCCTCATATGAAGGCCAATAGGGTTGTCAATAATGTAACAATAACAGTTCCCCCTAAGATATTCCCGAATAAACGGAATGAAATCGAAATTAAAGGAACAAACTGTGTTAATAATTCTAAGGGGTTAATTAAGAATTTTTTGAAATAAGCTAGTTTTTGATATTTAATCCCAAAATAGTAAATTCCAAAGAATGTTACCAATCCCATCGATAAAGGGACTGTATAAGCAGTTACTGTTGATTCAAAACCAACAACACTTAATAAGTTCCCAATCCCAATATATAATAATAAATAAATTACATATACTGTTAAGAATTTATATTTTGGACCCATTAAATCAATTACTTGCCGTTCAACTCACTTAATTGCCATTTCAGCAAAGAGTACTAACCCGCTGGGATCATCCATTGGCCCTAGTTTTTTAAGTCGTTTATAATAACCAATACATAACATCATAATAATAAAAGTTGTAATTACTAGCGTTAGTAACTGCGGAAGCAAGATGGTAGCACTTCAGGCATCCATCCCACTTTTATCAGGATCTGGAATAATATTGATTGTTAGAAGACTCAAGTTGTTCTTTAACACTTATCCATCACTTCCTCTCTTTTTTCTTTTTGGGAGTTTGATATTTAAAAACAATGCAGAAAATGAGAAAATGCTAAGACCAATAATAATGGTAAATATATTAAAATATTCATCTCAATAAGCATAGATAATTATTGGAATAGCATAAATCATCAAGCGAACAAGATACATTAAGACAAAAAAATACTTATTTAAACTTATACTTAACAATCACCCGGAAAATAAAATGATTAAGAAACCTATAAGAGAAAACAAATACCCTAGCATTAATCCTGAGTATAAAGTTCAACTTCACTTTAGTGTCAAATATAAAATTGTTACAATAATCAATATCCCAAAAAGTGCGATGACACTTATCATTGACATTTTATATTCTACACCTTTAAACTTATTTTTTCAAATTAATTTATTTTTTTTATTTGGTTCCAAAAATCCGATCTCCTGCATCACCAAGTCCCGGAACAATATATCCTTTTTCGTTTAATTTTTCATCTAATGCCGCAACATAAATTGCAACATCGGGATGTTCTTTGGCCACAAAGTCACGCCCTTCCGGTGCTGCGACTAAACAAACTAATTTGATTCCCTGTGCTCCCCATTCTTTTACCTTTTCAATTGCTAAACAAGCACTGCCCCCCGTTGCTAACATCGGGTCTAAAATTAGGACATTAGCATTTTCAATACTACTTGGTTTTTTGGCAAAATATTCGTGTGGTTGCATTGTTTTTTCATCACGATACATTCCAATATGACCAATTTTGGCATTGGGTACTAATTTAATAATGCCATCAACCATTCCTAATCCGGCGCGTAGAATTGGAAATAACACAATATCCCGGGCAATTTTATAGCCTTGAGTTTTAGCAACTGGCGTTTCAATTTCAAATTCATTTAACTCTAAATCACGAAAAATTTCATACGCCATTAACTGGGCAATTTCATCAAGATTTTCTTTAAAAACTTTGGAATTACTATCTTTTTTTCGCATTCTTGTCAACTTATCTAAAATTAATGGATGTTTAATTACAGTAAAACTCATGTTATTAATTCTCCCTTCTTGTAATTGGTTAGTGTAATATTATTTAAAATAATATTATTAATATTATTATAAAGGAGTTTTAAATATTATTATGGAATAATTAAATTTATTTCAAACTAAAAAAGATAGGGCTCCTATCTTTTCTGAATAAACACAAACTCCGTGTTTGGTTGTAAATATTTAACAATCTCTTGTTCATTTTCATCTAAATGACCAACCAAATTACGAATCCCATCATTGGGCATTGGTTTTAAAATAATATGTAATTCTCCGGCATAATTTTTTGCTTTATTATTAAGAATAACAACATCCCCCGGCTGGAATTCTTTTACTGCCCCGCGCGCTGGAATATCTTGTTCGTGGTATTTTATTCGGGACCAAGTACTACGAACGATATATTCCGCAAGATCTTGGCGGACAAAATGAACCTCTTGGTCAAATAAAATTGCTTGTTCAACTGGTGATAATTCCGACTCAACAGCAATTGCCAAACTAATCTTATTTAAATTAATATCCTTAATAATGGCAAATTCTGCTTCATTAATAAACTGGGTTGATATTGCAATGTCTTCAACCCCCATTGCCATTAAATGACGAATCTGAAAATCTAATGGTAAATCACGGTGAAATTCTAAACTAGGTAACTTATCATTATAGGCTCATGGTCCAACAGTATCTGTTCGTTGGAGGGCAACAAAAGCTTGCATTTTAATTCCACATTGATGAACATATGCCAACCGTTCTGCAAAAAAAGCAATTGAACTGGCTGTATAACGTTGTGGATAAAAATTTCAACAACTAATTAAATTTTCCTTGTTGGCATTTGCAGAAATAATATATTCGAGTTCTCGACTCGGATCAGTACCATTTAAAATTACTTTAATATTTTGATTATTATTAGATAATTTTGCAATCCCGGGACCAGTTACTCCATCATCAAACCGTACTCCACTTAGGCCTAATTCTTGAACAAAAAAGGCCATCATTTCATCGCGGTTATTTTTGTCAATATTAAACTCATCAAATAGATGCTGGTCTAAATCACCATAGACCGCAATATTTAATTCCCGCGCTTTTTTGGTAAACGCTTTCATTTTAGTTAATAACTTTTGGTTATTTTTTTGAAAACCAATTAAAGTTGTAAAAATAAAACTAATCTGATGCGCGGCACAAGTTGTTAGGTATTTTTCAAGATCAAAATCATCTGCTACCAAATGAATAAAAATACTGGTTCCAATTCGGACATTCATTGTTGTAATCCCCTCTTATTTAATCAATAACTTTTTTTGCTAATAATTTTTCGTATAAGTCAATAAATTCTTTGGCTAATTCAACAACCATTTGACTAGTCATCATTTGATCTTCGGCATGCATAAATAAAACTGGGATTTGGTGTTTAACCCCTTGTGCTTCTTGTTGGATAACATCCATATGGGTTTTTTCAGCTTCCACAAGATTTTGCTCAGCTTCGGTAATTAAACCACGTGCTTCACTAATTTTCGCTTCTTTCGCTGACTTAATAGCCATAATTCCATTTGATTTGGCCATTCCGGCAAAAGTAATAATTCCAAATGAGATTTCTTCAAAATTTATTTGTTTCATTTTATTGTTCTCCTTTATCTATAACTATATTTTATAGTAATCCACTATTTTTAAAAGCATAATAAGCAGTTCCGTACATTCCTGCCTTAGCTTGTAATTTGGAAATTTCAATTTTAAAGGTTGGGAGGATAAAATCCCCAATCCGTTCTTTTACTAGATCATTAATAATTTCTGCTAAATTTCCCCCTAAGTTAGTAACCCCGCCCGCTAAAATAATCGCCTGGGGATTAAGAATATATAACATAATAGCAATATGACTAGCTAGCGGGATTAATCCTTCGGTAATGGTCGTTGTTGTCAGCAGATCTTTTTGCTCAAATAATTCTTTGATGTCTAGTAATTTTAAATGATGACCTAACTTTGTTTTTAATTTACCTAAACTACTCTCTGGGTTTTGGTTAGCTTGTTCATTTAATAATTTAGTTAATCCCGTTGCAGAGGACACTGGTTCAATACAATGTTGGAGTCCACAAGTACATGGATACTTATCTTGAAAATGACCCCCGTGACCAAATTCTCCCGCATAACCAGTTGTTCCGGTTCAAAGATTACCATTCAGGATTAACCCGCCCCCAATGCCGGTTCCTAACGTATACAAAGCAAGGGTGGCACTAGCACCATAGTCACCACACCAATATTCTCCTAACGCTGCTGCATTGGCATCATTAATAATATAAATTTCTTTATTAAAGATTGCCCTCGCTTCCGAACGAATATTAAAATTTTTTCATCCTAAATTTCCTGCTAAGGTAATTACCCCCGCTTTATCATCTAAAAATCCGGGGATGGCAAAACCAATTGCTTTAATTGAAGATCATTCAATCTGATGCTTAGTAAACTGTTTATCAATTCCATGTTTAATATTGAGCAAAATATTATTTAAATTAGTTGGAATTAAAAATTCTAAAATAATTTCTTTTTGTTGGGAAAAAACTGCACATTTAGCACTTGTTCCCCCTAAATCAATCGCTAAGATATTTTCCATACTGTCCCCTTTATGTTAGTTTAATAACTTTGGTGTCATTAACATTATTTGTTAATTCTAAAATTTTAATAATTGCCAATGAGATTGCTGGTGTCATAATTGGCGAAGTTGTTTTGTTAGCTTGTAGTAATTCATAAACGTGTTCGATTTCTAAACATAACCCTTCTCCCGCAGTTTGTATCGGTAAGTCTACTGTTTTAATTAAATGGCTTTGGTTATCATAGACTTCGTAAGTATACGCCATGTGACAAGAATCCTTATGATAATCCGCATTATATTTTGCTAAGTTTCCTCCTAATTTAATATAACCTTTAGTTCCTAGTAACATTGCGGACAAATCATTCGTTAAGGTATCACTTCCCAGTACTGTTGAAATCCCATTATTTTCATGGCGCAAATTTAAAACTGAGGTGGCAATGGCTGGATGTACACTATTATAGTAGTTATTTAAATAATTTACTACTTTAGCGGGTCCCAAAATATCAAGACTAATAAATAAAGCATACATCCCACCCGCTAAGTGAAAACCAACAAAATTCTTATCAGTAGGTTGCGGATTTGCAATCTTACCAGATGTCGAAACTTTAGCATGACTGGCCTGGACATATTGAACTTCCCCAATTATCCCATTGGCAAGGTCTTTTTTCATTGCTTGGTAAGCTTTTGAAAAACCAGTTTTAATTCCATCAAATAATAAAACATTATTTTGGTGGGCAAGTTCATATAATTCTGTGGCCTGATGATAAGTTAATGCTAATGGTTTTTCACAATAAACATTAATTTTATGGGCTAGTAATGGCTTTGCAATTTCATAGTGAGTACCATCACTAGTCCCAATGTAAGCTAAATCATAATTTGCATGATCAGCAATTAGTTCTTCCAAACTATGATAGACTTTTGCCATTTGATATTTTTCCTGATACTCTTTTGCTTGTTCAATTGTTAAATTATAAATTCCATAGGGAACAATATCATCATGATATTTAGTATTTTTAATATCATCTAAAAATCATCTAGTAATTCTCCCCGCTCCAATAAATACAACTTTCATCTTTATCCTCCTATTGATACCAAATATCTCATGTTGATAATTCTGTGGTTAATAATTTTTTAAGATTGTCCAAATCATCATAAACTAAATTTTCCCCACCACTGGCAATTACGCGTTGATATCACACATAAGATAATTTTGGTTTCCGCGTTTTAATTTTACTATTAAAATCAACCGCTACTAAACCATAATCTTTGCGATAACCACCACTTGGTGAATAAATATCACAATAAGTTCATAATGAGTAACCAATAAAATTAATTCCCTGAGCAACTGCTTTTTTAACTTCATTAATATGTAAGGCTAAATATTCAATCCGTTCTTCATCAATAATTAATTCGTGCGTTTTATCATCAAAAGCTCCCATTCCATTTTCAATAATCATCAATGGTTTGCGGTATTCCTCAGCTAAAACTTTCGCCCCACTTACTAACATTGAGGGGTCAATGATTCAGTTTCATTTTGTATAACGAACATTTTTTTTCGGAAAAACTTGTTTAAAGTCTTTAACAAAAAAAGTTGCACTTTCATTCTGCATTTCACCAGGTTGTTCTTGGTAATTACCTTTGGTAATATAACAAGGTCGGTAGTAATTTCACCCAATTAAATCTAACGGATGTTTTTTTAAAAATTCTAAATCAGCTGGTAAAATTTCATAATCAATGTTATTTTCATTTATTCATGTCAAGAATTCAGGGGGATATGTCCCTTTTAAGTTAGGATCCAAGAAAAGATTCTTAAATCATTTATCATATTTTTTAACTGCCCCGTCATCATCTTTCTGATAAGGAATTGGCGGTGACCAGTCATGGTCAATTCCTAACATTGCATCATCAGAAACATAGCCGGCTTTTTTTGCTAATTCAAATTCTTCTTTCGCAATCGCGCCGGTTAGATGTAAATGATGGAGTGCTTTTACAAAGCTAGTCTTATTTTTTTTCGCAGGTGGTAAATAATCATCCAGATAACCTAATAAGGTAAAAGTTGAATTTTCATCATTAACAAATCAAATGTTACTATATTTACCTAAGTATTTAAAAACTGTTTGGACATATTTACGAAATCATTCTAAGACCGCACGATTTTCAAATCCCCCTTGAATTTCTGCTCATAATGGAGTGTCTCAATGATATAAGATTGGGATGGGCTGAACATTATTTTCGGTTAAAGTTTTAAAAACATCATCATAAAACTTAAGTCCTTCTGGATTAACTTCGGTACTACTTTTAGGAAAAATTCTTGTCCAATCCATATTATAAACAAACCCTTGCAAACCTAAACGTTTCATAATTCGCGCATCGGTTTTATATTTCGTATAAAAATCGGCAGCTTCTTTAATTGAATTAATTTCCCGTCCGGGTTTACCAACCGGTGGAATATAATAATTACGCTCAGTAAACTCATCTCAAATTGAGGAAGTTCGTCCACCTAAATTACGCCCCCCTTCAATTTGAAAGGCACAAGTGGAAGCAGCAAAAATAAAATTTTTTGGTAATTTCATCTTTTTTTTCTCCTTACTATTCTTTAAATAAGTTATAATAAATAAAAAGGTGGGATTAGGATGTCAGGAGTTCAACAAGCATTAATAATTGTCGCAATTGTCTTTTTTTTCATTCCGTTTATTGTTTGAACAATAACGAGATTTCGCACCCGGGTCTTGCAAAGATATGCGCCCTGACATCGCTTAAGTGTAATTATTGCTTTTGGTACTTGCCTCCCAATTTTCCTAATCTTACTATTAGTAGCAATCTTGGCACTTTAAATAAAAGTAATAAAACAAAGAGGAATCTCTTTGTTTTATTTTTTATTTTTTTCGGCTTTTTCTTTTTCTCGTAAAGCTTTTAACTCTGCTTTGGCAGCATCTTTTTCGGCTTTAGCTTCTGCTTTTACTTTATTACGATATTCTTTATCGTGTAAATATTTCATTTCTTCTTCATAAGCAGTTGGATCAGTTTTTTTCAATTTACGGTAGTATAATTTATTATCTAGTAAAATGAATGGTAACCAAATAGCCGTTGTCACCGCAAAGGAGATAATCGCTACCAAAATTGCAATTGGTGAAGTTGTTGCTAAAATCGCAGCGATAAACCATGGTGTGGTTCACGGAACAGCAACATAAACAACATTGATAATATGCATTGGTCCGGTTGCTACCCATCCAATTAATAACCCGACAATTGGTGCAATAATAAATGGTGTAATAAAGGTTGGGTTTAATACTAATGGATAACCAAAGATTGCTGGTTCATTAACATTAAAACATCCGGCTGGTAAAGCATATTTCGCAACTTCTTTTAATTCTCGTCGGCGAGATAAGAAAACCGTCATAATTAATAATCCTAAAGTTGCTCCACTTCCTCCAATATTCATGAAAACATCGAAGAACGGTTTCGCAAAAATACCTAGTCCCGAATTTTCATTTACAGTTTTTGGCATTCCTGCTGATACTAACGCAGTGTTAATTCCTAAAATCATCCATCAAATTGGTTCAAAGATAGCGGCCATAATATTTGACCCGTGAACTCCAAAGAACCAGAAGAATGAAATCATGAAGGCATATAAGATTGCTAATCCTAATCCCCCATCACCAGTTGCAAAACCAATGAATCATGAAGTAAAGAATTTATAAATCGCTGCTCCAAACCCAAAGGCATTTGTTGGAACTTGAATTTGGTTTCAACGTTCCGCTAAAATTACAACAATACCATTAGTTCCCATTGAAGCTTTAATATCAATAACACTATCTTGTCAGCTAGTAATTCCTTTAATTTCACCACCAAATCGTGAAACTAAATATTGACCAAACAAGTTATAACCATCTTTTGTCATTCCGTTGCGAACGCCATCAAAATAATTATTAATACCTGCAACATCGCTAGCATTTCCATAACCATTAATAATGTCTGCAGTCGCCCCGTTGACAAATAATGAATTAGGATCAATATGAGCATCTTTATATGGCCCTTTAGTAACCCAATCTAAAAAGTCATTGCCACTAATTGTAAAGTTATCAAAGCTTGGTTGTCAAATTGAACCACCTTTATAACTACTAATCACAAGATTTTGCCAAGTGTCAACACTTCATCCTGTTGTCGCAATTGCTGGTGCTAAGAAACAGATGTTAACTAACGCCACGCTTGCTAAAGTAAAGGTCATTGGTAAAAAGACCGCAAAGGACTTTCCAACCGCAGGGGGAACCCCCGAAGGTAGTTTTACCTCTAACCTTTTCATATTTCCAAATCATATAAATAGTTCAGATGTAAATAATCCCACAATTAATGCCGTAATCAATCCCTGGGCACTCATAAAGAAAGCAACTTGCCCCATACAAGCTACAATAAAAGCAGCAAATGAAGCTAATCCAGCCATTACTGGTTGTTTAAAGTTTCTTGATAAGGCAATAAAGTACCCTAGTAAAAATGAAAAGTACAATGACATTGCACCAATTGTGGCAATATTAATGTATCCAAATGCTAATCCACCAATTTGAGAAGCATCCGCTCAAGCTTTAGTCGGTCATTCAAATGTACTAGCATTTCAATCCCAATTAGGATTATCTGCTTTGGCAAATAAGGCTAATAAAGAAATCTTATTTGACCCTGCCCCCCCAAAGATAATGGCATTAATTAAAATCCCAATTGATCCAGCAATAATCAAGGGGATCATTGTTCCAAATGAATCCCGGATTGCTGAAAAATGACGTTGATTCCCAATTTTTGAAATAGTTGGTAGGGCTTTACTATTTCATCAATTTTTAAAATTTTGAACCTGAAAGTTTATTTTCTTATCGGGTCTAAATTTTTGTGTATCATTATTATTTTCACCCATAAATAGAGATCCTCCTCTTCTATTATTAAATAGGGAGTTATCCTAACATTTTTAATGCTAAGTCTAATGCTTCAGGTCCTTTCCCTAAGGCATATATATTAGAAGGAATCACTGATACTGGCTTTGTAGTCATTGATTTAATGTTTCCTTCCATAAACTTTACTTGTGGGCCAAGTAAAATGACATCTCAGTCATTTAATACTGATTGGGCTTCTGCCATCGCTTTTGCTTCAACATGGACATCAATGCCTTTTAAAGCAGCCGCATCTTCCATTTTTTTAACTAAAATAGAAGTACTCATTCCAGCGGAACACACCAATAAAATATTTTTCATAATATTCATCCTTTCTCCCCGTAGAAGTTTTAACTTACTTCTGTATAAATTTTATAATATAAGCGGCGAAAATGGAATAGGTTTTTGAAAAAAATTCTATTATATCGTAAAATGGAGAAAATTTCTTTTATTATAATATAATTTTCCTGTGTTATAATACTTAGTGATTAAGGAGAATGATATGACACCATCGATTTATATTTACTTTGCTTTTATCCCCGCTGTAATCTTTTTTCTAATTTGAATGACAATTAAAGTTATGGAGGCTAGTTTTCATCGCTATTTATACCATAAGTTTTTAATTCTAATTATTGCCGGAGCAATCTGCTTTACTGCTGTTATCATCATTGTGATTGTGTCATTCTTCATTGGCCTACCTCTTTCCTAATAAAAAAGGATTTTTAAATAAATCCTTTTATTTTGTGAAAATTCGAATTTTTGATAACCGTTCTTTATACTTACTCATTTTTAAATCATAAAATTTAGATTCTTTAGGTGTTAATAATCCCAGATTCTTTTTTAACTCATACATTTGCATATCAAAGCGAATAATTTCTGCTTTAATATAATTATTTCGGAGAACTTGCTCATAAGGACTTGTTTTTGCCTTGTTACCCTTCACTAATTCTAAATAAGTGATTTTTGTCTTATTACTATTTGGTTTTTGATGAAACTTAAAGTTTTTACTAATTCATGCTTCATAAGTAAACCATTCTAAAGTAACTTCTTCATTTTCTTTAAAATATGCTAAATGCATTGAATGCTTTTTATTTTTTGAACCAGCACGGTAAAAAGCATCATGCTCGAGATCTTCATAAGTTAAATTAGCATTCATATCTTTGGCAAGCATTGATAATAAAGTTTTAAAAACTTCATTAACAGGTTTGGCAAGTTTAATAACTCTAATCATTTTAATAATTCGAGAAGATTCACTATAACGGGAATTATATAATGGCTTATTAATTGCCGCGTGTTTTTCGGCATATTCTTGTTTTAACTCAGCTAATTGTTTTTCATCAGTAATTTTCATAATGCTAAAACTACTTAAATTAGTTCGTGGTCAAATTCAACTTCATTAGTTGAAGCTACTTGTTTAATAAAATCAGCTGATTTTTTTAAGATTCGGTTACTATTATTATTGAGATCTAATTGTACAAACCCATAGCGATTTTTATAAGCATTCATCCATGACCAGTTATCTATATAGGCTCACGAATGATAACCAAAGCAATTAGAACCTTCTTGGATTGCTCTACTTAATCATGCTAAGTGTTCTTTGACAAACTCAATCCGATAGTCATCTTGAATAACACCATTTTTAATAAAACGTTCTTCATTTTCCACACCCATCCCATTTTCGGAAATATAAACTGGAATATTGCCATAATTATCCTTTAAATTCATTAGTGCTAAGTAAATTGCCTTCGGAAAAATTTCTCATCCCCGATAAGGGTTCATTCGGCGCCCTGGCATCGCATAATCTTCATAAAAATAATGGGGAGTAATGGCTCCTTTTTCAAAATTAGGAACAAAATCAACACATTTAACCCGGGCTGGTTGGTAATAATTCATTCCTAAAAAATCAATTTTTAAGTCCGGATCTTTAATTAGTGCTTCATCTTCAGGAAGAATTTCTCACATAAAATGGTGTTGGTGGGCTAAATCTTTTAATTCCTGGGGATAACTTTGGTTAACCATTGGGTCTAAAAAACATTTGGTTGCAAACAAATCATGCCATTTAGCAGCGGCTAAATCAGCGGGATGTTGACTACGCGGAATTGATGGCAAAATGTTTAAAATACAGCCAATTTGTCCTGACAATTTTAATTTACGATATTCGCGAACTGCTTTTAAATGGGCAATAACTGTATTTCATTGGGCCTGCATCCCTTTTTGCATATTAATTTCATTTGGATAATGCCAGTCATATCAATAGCCACCTTCAATAACAACAATTGGCTCGTTAAAAGTAGTAAACATTTCTACCCGATCACCAAATAATTCAAAACATGTTTTTGCATAAAACACAAAAGCATCGACAACTTCCCGGGAAACCCAACCACCTTTTTCTTGGGCTCAAAAGGGCATATCAAAATGAAATAAATTGATAATTGGTTTAATTTTATTTTTTAGCATTTCATTAATAACATTATTATAGAATTCAACACCTTTAGGATTGATATTTTTGCCATCAGGAATTAATCTTGTTCACTGAATTGATGTGCGAAGAGAATTAAAGTTTAAATCCCGGGCAATTTTAATATCCTCTGGGTAACGATGATAAAAATCATTTAAACATGGAGTTTGGTTAAAAAACCGATATTTTTCAATTTGAAACCAATGATCTCAATTTGATGGTGCTTTACCATCTTCTAAACTAGCGCCTTCGGTTTGGGGTCCTGAGAAAGCACTCCCTCATAAAAATTGATCTGGAAACTTATATTTTGCCATAATTACTACCTCTTTCATTAAAAAATCATATATTTTTATTATATATCGGAAATAATTTTTAATGACTTTTTTTATTAAAAATAATAAACAACGCTAAGATTAGCGTTGTTTAGCTTTGAAATCAACATATTTATGTCATAATCTTCGTGCTTCTTCATGAGCAAAAACAAATTCGCGGTTTTTAATTTGCTTTTTTAAGTTATCAATTTCTGCTCAAACAATGTTAACAATTTCCCGGGGGTATTTTCAAGCAATCCGATTACGGTTAAATTCTTTTAAATCTAAAATTTTATAACTACCATCAGTAAAAACTTTAATATCTAAGTCATAATCAACATACTTAATGGTTTTATCATCCAAAATAAATGGTGAGGCAATATTACAATAATAATTTAAACCACTATCTTTAAACATACAAATAATATTGCTTCAATTTTTTTTATTAAATATTCAAATTGCTGGTTCATTTGTTCGTCATTTCCGCCCGTTAACTTCCGTTACTGTCACATCTTCATTAACTAATACAATATAATCCGCTTCAATCGCTAACACAATTGCTTCTTCTCATGAGCGATAAATTGATCCGTTATGCTTATAGGCGTGAACAACAAGACTATCCCCAACTTTTAAGGTATCGATCATTATTGCACCTCCAATTCATTAATAGTTAATACTTAATTATTTAATTTTATTAAATACACTAAAATACCTTAATTTTAATAACGCTGTTGTTTTAAAATTAAATTATTCGGTAAAAATTAAAAAATAAATATCACATATATTACATTAAATTAATAATAAGAAATCTTATTATTAATACGCCAACATATACATTATAGCAAGCAAATGGAGGTTAGTAAACATATAAGAACACTTTTATTATTTAAATAAGTCAATTAAGCGGCGGGCTACTTCACCAATTGTTTTGTTATCTAAGGCAAAATCAACTCGGATAAATAGTTCCGAACTTGGTGAAAAAACACTACCATTAATGGCATGGATATGAGCACGATCTAATTTTTGCTCTAATTCAGCTCGTGTTTTAACAACCTTACTCATATTTAGTCATCCTAAATAAGTTCCTTCAATTCTAGTGACTTTAATATTTGTTGCTTTTTCAACTTCATTTACCAAATAATGGTAGTTTTCTTCTAATGTTGCTCGATATGCTGCTAGCCAATCATAATTATCATGGTTTAAATAACCGCTAATGATCATTTTCGCTGATAAATAATTAGTTGAAGCATAATGAATTGATTTAGATAATTCGTGGTGCATTTTTGTCATAAAATCATGGTTATAAGATAACCCATAACCAATTTGGGCACCCCCTAGGTTATAAGTTTTGGCTTGGGAAGATAATACTAATACTTGGCTAATTGCTGGGGAATTAAAACTAAAAAGCGGATGATGATGAACATTACTAAAAACAATATCTTGTCAAATTTCATCACTAATAATGAAAACATTATATTTTGCAGCTAAGGATAATAACTGTTCTAATTCTGCTTCTTTTCAAATTCTTCCCACCGGATTATGCGGACTACACAAAATCATTACTTTATGTTGTTGCATTAATTCTTCTAATTCCACAAAGTTCATTGTGTAGTATTGTTGTTCTTCATCATATAATAAATGGTTCATAATTATTTTACGGTCTTTATTTTCTATAATTTCATAAAAAGGATCATAAACTGGGGGTTGCACAATAACTCCATCCCCCGGCTTTGTTAAAACTTCCAGGGCAATTTGCATTAAATGAATGACCCCACTTCCAATAATTAACTCTTCGCGAGCAAACGACAAATTATATTGTTTAGTATACCAAGTATTAATTGCTTCTAATAATTGATCATCTAAAAACGAATAACTAACATCTCCTTCTTTAATAACTTTAATTAAATCTTCTTGCATTGCCAACGGAATTTTAAAATCACTATCAGCACAAGTTAACATTAAATCATAAGAGTGTTTCATTCCTTCATAGCGACGACTAGTATGATGTTTACATAAAAACTCATGATTTGAAACTAATTTTTTCATTCTAAACTTCCTTTCTAATGTAGTGGTGAACTCTTTTTGGTATTAATAACCTTCATCCTAATAATTATACTTGTTATTATAATACAAACAAGATTTGGAATAATGACAGTTAAATCAGATAGCATATTATTGGGTTCACTATCTCAATCAATAATTGCTCAAATTATTCACGCAAAATTAGCCATGTTATATATTAAATACATTCCTAATGAGATGCCAGCAGTTTGTTTGGTTTTAATTGTTTTAATAGCTTGGGGAATAAAAGCTGACATTGATACTAAGGCCGCTAATCAACCAATAATATGGACTGTTAAAAAAAGCGAATCATCCCGAAAGCTAGTTAAGAGCATGCTTGGTCCCTACTTTCATTAACTTTTTCAACCCGCAGTTTTTTATTAACAGCCGTTAATAATTCCCCATGTTTTTTAATATTATAAATTTTAATACCTAAAATAATGCTAACACCAGTAAAAGTTACAAAATATGGCACGATTAAAGTTAAACTCCACATAATTTTTGCAACTTCTGTTTGGGTCGGATTTAATTGGGGACAGCTAATTGATAGAGCCCCAAAAATCAGTTATAATAAATTAGCTAAATTAAATAAACAATATGTTGCTAAGGAAATATTAGCAGTATTTCTTGTTTTTAACGTTTTGATGAGTTGTGGTAAACATGTAATAATTCCTAATAATGCAGCAAAATAACCAATTACTTGGCCTACAATTAAAGATAGTGGAACATTATTAGCACTAAAAAAACAGTACATCTTGTTTCCCTCGTTTCTTTGGTTTTTAAATATTATTATCTTTTGCAACCTTTACTATTAATCAAACGGTATTAGTATAAATTGTGATTAAACAAAAAACCTAACAATTTTATTTTGTTAGGTACTTCAAGTACTCAGATAATCCAATTTACACTTTCAATATAGCACAATTAATTTTTAGATTGCCAAGTTTTTCATTAACAATTTTAAATTATTTCTTTAACTAAAAATATTAACCATAAAATGAAAAAATCATACCAACTGGAATGATTAACACTTTGTGGTTATTTAAAATTAATGGGGCGGCTGATGGGACTTGAACCCACGAGTACCGGAGCCACAATCCGGGGCGTTAACCTCTTCGCCACAACCGCCATAATATATTGGCATAACCTTAATTATTATATCTAATCTAAAATATTTGTAAATACAAAATAATTAAATTTCTGAAATCATTAGCAATTAGTACCTTCCTTTTATATAATATTTTATGTGAAACTATTTTGGGGAGCGTAGGGAGGTATTAAGTATTTATTAAAAATGTATATTATCAACAAAAATGAAATATTTAATAGTGAACTAGTTTTTCAGAACTCTAAATTTATTTGTTTTATGAGTTATGTTGAAACTCAACAAGATATCATTAATTTCTTAGCAAAGTATAAAGATAAAACAGCAAGCTGTAATTGTTATGCTTATGTTATTGGTAAACGTCGAGAAAATATTTATAAAACTGATAATGGTGAAATTAGAAACAGCGCTGGGCGAGCAATTCTGAATAATATTCTGAACAAAGAATTTACTAATATTATTGTCTTAGTTATTAAGTATGCTGGTCCCGTTCTTCTGGGCTTTGATTCTTTACAAACTATTTATGGAACAATTACCCGCAAAGTTATTGACTTAGCACCACTAACTAAAATTAATGAATATATCAAAGTAGGAATTTTATTTCGACCGTTAAATGAGATTTTTGTAAAAGAACTATTATCTAAATACAATATTAAAATTACGCGGCGCGATTTTTATCGCAAGAATTTACTATATACCATCATTGTTAATAAAAATAGTAATTGAACTCATGAACTAGATGCCTTAATTGTGAAAGGGACAATATATAGTTATAAAATTTTACGCTAAAAAAACATTATCAATACGATAATGTTTTTTTATGATAACGTAATTAATTCTGGTTGTTCAAGAATTTCTTTTAACCTAGTCATAAAAATTCCTGCTTCCGCGGCATCTATAATTCTTTGATCAATGGTTAGTGAGATACTCATCATTGAACGAATTACCAACTTGTCACCTTTAATTACAATTGGTTTACGAACAATTCTTCCAATTCCAATCACCGCAGAGTTCGGATAAAAAATTGTTGGAGTTGCTTGGGTAGCACCAACTGTTCCATAGTTAGCAATGGTAATGGTACTTCCTTGCAATTCATAATCGTATAATTCACCTTGGCGTAAACGATCAAGAGTTTCTTGAATATTAATAGCAATTTGTTTTAAACTTAAGCGTTCTGCAAACTTAATCACCGGAATAACTAACCCTTCACTAGTTTCGGTTGCTAATCCAATATGGTGAGAATTCTTAATTACAATCTGGTTGGTTGATTGGTCATAGTATGAATTTAGTTTGGGGTATTCACTTAACGCTAAAGAAACAGCTTTTAAGATAAAACTCATTGTTGAAAATTTTACCCCTGTTTCAGCATTGGCATTTTTTAATTTTCGTTGTTGTTCAATGACCGCTGACATATCAATTTCGGTGCTGATTGTTAACGGTGGGACTTGGCTTTGGGATAAAATAACTGACCTAATCACTGGATATTTAGTTCGTTTAATTTCTTCTCTTGTTTCTAATCCTTGTGGCTCCACAGGATTAGTATTTGTATGTAAAATATTAAGATTATTGTTTAATGGTTGAATGAAATTTCCCGCGTTGCTATTAGATTGTTCATCAAATTTTTTAACCATAATTCCTTCGTTATTGTGGACAACTGGTTGGTTCTGTGGTTCTGGGGGTAATTGGTTAAAATTAGTTGCTTGTTGATTAGGCATTGCTTCTCGTAATAACTGAGTTAAAAAAGGATCAGGTGTTTGGTTCATACTTTTAATCATTTGTTGCATTAACATGTATTGCATCATTTTATCAAAATTATTATGGTCATTATTGTTAACATTATTACGAAGATTATTTTCTTTTAATGTTTTAATTTCTTGTAATAATTCATGATGTTTATTTTGTTGTTCTTGCTGTGCTAATTTTTCTTTTAAAATTGCTAGTTCAACCAATACTTCCTGGTTACTATTATTAATAACTGGTGGCTGGTTTACAATTACTGGCTGAGTTTGGGGCGCCGGGTTAACCATAAATGGTTGGTTATTAGCAACTGGTTGGGGAGCTAAGGATGCGGGTGGCTGGTTAGGACTCTTGCGACTATCAGGAATGATTCCCCGGTAAGGGTCAAGAACTTCTTGCTCATTATTTACTGCTTGGGTTGGTGATGTTAATTTTTGTTTATTATAATTATCATTTAGAAGATCATATTGAGCCTCAATTTCTTCATAAGAGGGTCGCTTGTAATTATTGATGGCCCCTAAAACGTTATCGGTAACTTCAATATCACCACGTGCTAATTGTTCCATTCTTTTTTTAATTAATTCTCGTTGGTTTCGTGTTTTAAGAATTTTTTCACGTTGATCATTATTATTTAATTTTTCATATAAACGATCACGATAGGTTTTTAATGGTGAATAATAACCTAGGTCTTTTGGTGGTGTATTTTGATCCTCGCCAACTTTAATTTCATAACCATCCGCTGTAATATAGTCAACTGGTTCTTCTTCAACCGAAATCTTAGGTTGTTTCACGACACTACGATCATTACTTGCCCCTGTTGGATTAACCCCATCAGTTGACTCTAATTGACCATTGTTTTTCATTAAATTATTCATACGTCCTTGAATAATGTTTCGCATAATTTTCGGACGCCCATATTCATCCAAAAAATCCATGGCGTTTTTATTATTTTCAGGTTCATCAATAATTTCGTGAAAATTATTTTGTTGGTGTAATTGATTCCGACGTGCTTTTACTAAATCACGAAAAGAAGAATTTCCTTCTTCATTAGCAGCAAAAAGATTAGCTGTTGAGTTATTGTGGGGTGCTTGATCTTGTTCTTTTGTTTCTTCAACAAGATATTTCGCATAAGTTTTTGCATTAGTTTCGTCTTTTAACATATTATCACTTTCCTTAACTGCATTAGCAATATCATTATGCATTTGCATAAATGAATTATTTAGTGAATGATTGGTTTTAACATCATCGTTGCGATCTTTGGCACCATAATTTTCTACATTAACGTCTTTAATTGTATCAATTGAAGGAATCTGCGTACGTTCTTGGGGTCCAACATTGTAATGTAAATTTTTAAATGATAGTCGGCGTGACTTTTGGGGACCAAATGTTAAATGTTTTTCACTTATTTTTTCTGAATTTAAATTAACCACTGCCTCTTCTTTTTTAATTAAATTATCCGGTTGGTTTTTAACTGGGGTTGGCGAATTAATAATTGGCTGATTATTTTCAACGGAAATAACTGATTGCTCAGGTAAATCATCTGGTTCAAGAAGAGTTGGCGTTGGTTCTTCAATACTTGGTGTTTCTGGTGCTTCAACAATAGTTTTTAAATTAGCAATACGGTTTGCATACTGGTTATTTTCACTAGGAGCTTCGATAATATTAAGTGGCTGTGGTGGAGTTTTAGTATCAGCATCACTAACAAAAGCAGCCCCGGAATAATCTTCTTCCTCAACATCTTTTCATTTTGTTCCAAATTGTCCATTTTTACCAGGATCAAAGCGTACACCATCTTTATCTAAATAACTAAATTCATCTTGATAACCATGTTTATTATTATATTTAGCAATTTCTTTCTCATCGGTTAATAAGTAAGCAATGGTTGAACCTTTCTTAACAGTTGTTCCAGTTTTTAGCGGCTTGATGATTTTGCCATTATAAGGGGCTTTAATAATTATTTCATCATTATTTGTTTTAACTACCGCAATATCATCACCAGCGTTAACAACATCACTGCTATATAAAAAACGCTCAAGTATACCCTTTGTCTTTAAATTCGATATTTTGATTTTTTCCATTAATATGTGCCCCCACAAATTCTAAATATTAAAATTTTGATAACCATACTATTACTAACCATGTTCACCCATTTGTTATATGTTAATTATATCATAAAAGTTTAAATTTTAAAAAAATAAAACAAGATAATATTATACACAAAAAATTAAAAAATATCAAAAAAATAATAATTAATTATCATTTTCATTATTATTTTTATTTTTTAATTCTTCCAATTCAGCTTCTAATTTTTTAATTTTTTCTTGATCAGTAATTGTTTTTTCGGGGATGGCAGTTGTTTTCTTCTTATTTTTTTGTTTACGGCGTAATTCACGCATTCTGGTTCATAAACTTTTTAATTCAACTTCCTCAGCTTTATTTTTAATATTATCGGTTTTCTTTTTAAAATATCAGACTAAAATAACAACTATTATAATAATTGCAATACAAATTAATAAAGCTGCTCATCAAGGTAAAACCTCAAATAAATTAAAAGTAACATTTAAATTAAGCATAATTTTATTAACTCCTTACAAATATCATAAACAAAAAAATGGGTAATTACTACCCATTTTATAAGTTATCTACTATCCTTTGATATTATTTTTTGCTACTTTATTAGGTTTCACTTCTTTATTTGCTTTTTTAGCAGCTACTTTGTCGGCTCTTGTTTTTAAAACAAATTCTTTCATTGAAATTGTTTCACCGGTGCGTTTTTTATCAATAATCATTCATGTTCCATACATAAAGGCATTAATTGTTGCCCCACCAAACATAATAACTAATGATAATAATGTTCAACCTCACGCCGTTCCTCAGCCTAATAATTGACCATCGTTTCCACGACCAATCGCTCCAACTAAGGCGACAATTGGACCACCATGGGCAGCAGCATCAGCAATTCCTAATAACCCAGCAACAGCTCCCGCAATTGCTGATGAAACAACATTACATACAATCGCTCTTTTTGGATCATTAATCGCAAATGGAATTGCTCCTTCGGAAATTCCGATACATCCCATGAAGAAGGCTGATGATCCCATTGCTTTTTGTTCATCATTATATAATGGACGGAAAATTCATGTTGCCATTCCCATTCCTAATGGGGCAACTGGAATAGCACATGCCATTGCCCCCATTGGGGTATAGACTTTTGACCCAATTAACCCTGTACAAGCTAAGAACGCTACTTTATTAATTGGTCCCCCCATATCGAATCCAGCCATTGCCCCAATTAGTAATCCAAAGCCAAATCCGATTCCTAATCCCGCGGCATTATTTGGATTTCCTCATGTTGTTGAAATTCATCATTTGAATTGGTGCATTACATAACCAACTACTAATCCAACCACAAACATCATAATCATTCCGTACACAAATCCAACCAGAACCGGAATTACAAAAATTGGCATTACGGGACGTAAGGATTTTGGTACTTTTCAAGTATTAATCCATTTAACTGTATAACCAACAGCTAACCCTGCTAAGATAGCTCCCACAAATCCGGTTGGGGTATCAACAGCACCAATTCCCGCAATTGGGAAGAAGGCACTTGCATCATTTCCAATAAATGACACTACTAACGCTGGGGCAATTGCTGCTCTTCCGGCAATTGAATTAGCAATAAAGGCCCCTAAGATTGGAATCATTAGGGTGAAAGCTGCGCTCCCTAGTTTTAATAAATAATAGAAAAAGTTTTGGGGATCAGCAGTGGGATCAGTATAATAAACTGCTTGTCAGGTTGGAATTGTTTGGCCTGGATTTAAGACCCATTCCATATCCTTAAATGATCCATGGTAGTGTTGATAACTAGCTCCATAAATAGCTTTTGATAATCCTAAGGCAAGAGCAATAAAAATACCCCCCAAAATAACAATGGGAACCATATAAGAAACCCCGGACATTAAGTGTTTCATAATTCCTGTTCTTTGGCCACTATTTTTATCACCGCTAGTATTAAACTCACCTACTGCTTGAACTTTGGCTTCTTTCAAAGCAGTATTAATAACCCCTTCGGGATCTTTAATTGCTTTTGATGTACTTGTAGTGTAAACTCTTTTACCACCAAATCTTGACATATCAACTGCAATATCAACAGCTGCAACAATTACTTCAGCTCGTTGAATCTCATCATCAGTAAAATTATTTCGAATTCCTTCTGACCCATGGGTTTCAACTTTAACTGTATACCCTAATTTAGGCCCAGCCTGGGTTAACTTATCAGCTGCTAAGAATGTATGGGCAATTCCAGTTGGACAGGCTGAAATTCCTAAAATTAATTTTGAACCACTAGTTGTTGTAACTGGTTCTTCTTTCTTGCTTTTACCCATTAATGCTTCTTGAATTTTGGCTTTATCAGTTTCAGTTTTCATTGCTTTTTTAAAATCAGCATCCATTAATTTTCTGGCAATATCACTTAACAGTCCCAAGTGAATGTCAGCTGATTTGTCTTCTGGAATGACTAACGCAATCGCAATATTAGTTGGTTTCCCATCCATGGCATTTCAATCCAATGGATTTTGATATCTAACAAATAATACTGCTGGTTTTTTAACTGCTTTGATTCTCGCATGGGGAATGGCAAAACCATCTTCAAAACCAGTTGATGATTCTGCTTCACGAGCTTTAAAGCCAGCCACTAAGTCACTTGCTTCATCAACGCAACCTAGTTTTTTGGCTAATTCTGCTAATTCAACAAACGCTTCTTGTTGTGTTTTCGCTTGTGAATCGAGAATTATATGTTCTTGATCGAACAAATCATTAGATTTCATTTGAATATATACCTCCTGTCCTTATTATAGTTTTTTTTTTTTTTTTGTAAATAGTTTTTTCCAAACAAAAAAAATATTCAGAAAAAAATAAAAAATAAGCTCACACTTATTTTTTATAACTTAATAATAATTCACCCGCTGTTTTAATTGTCAAATTGTGATTAAAACCTACTAGAATGGCTGATTCACCAGCAAACAATTCTTTATCATTAATCATTGCTGTTCCTTTTAGTAAAGTAACTTGGGCTCAATTAGTATTTGGTAATTCTAAATGTTGATCAGATTTAATTAAATATAATGTAAAATATTCATTATCAATTAAAAGACCTTGCTCTTTATGAATCACTGGTAATTGCGGATCAGGAACAGTGGTAACATCTAAGCATTCTTGAATATGCAACGGGCGTAAGTTTCCATCCTTATCTTTCCGATCAAAATCATAAAATCGATAGGTAACATCCGATGATCTTTGTAATTCAAAAACAGTTACTCCGGGGGTAATGGCATGAATTTTACCCGGCGGAACATATAAGAAATCCCCTTTTTTAATTTTTACTTTGACAAATAATTCATTTCACTGTTTGTGCTTAACAAAATCACTTAATTCTGCTTTTGTTTTTGCATGATGACCATAAATTAATTCTGCATCTGCTGGGCAGTCAATAACATACCAACATTCTGGTTTTCCTAGCATCCCATTATGGGCCAAACTATATTTATCATCAGGATGAACTTGAACTGATAAATAATCATTGGCAGTAATAATTTTAGATAATAACGGAAATTGCGAATTATTATCATTAAAAAGATCATGATGTTTTTCATATAATTCTTTTAATGATAATCCCTGGTATTCTCCGCTTTGGACATATCCCATCCCATTATCAAGCGCACTGACTACTCATGCTTCCCCTATAAGTTGATCAGTTGGTAACTTAAACCCATATTCTTCTAATTTTCTTCCCCCTCATAAACGCTCTGAGAAAAAAGGCGTTATTTTTATCATTTTATACATATTTATTTCATCCTTTCCTTTTTACATACATATCTTAAATCATATTTTTTAATTAAGCAATGAAAATTCTATTTTTTTTATCAACTCGGAAAAAAGTATTGATTTATTATTTTAATAATATTTTATAATTACCATAAATTTGTTATGATTTACTTAATAAAAAAAGTTAGGTGTAATATGAAAGTTGCAGACATTAAATTAATTATTAAAAAAATAAAATTTAATCTATGATGATTATTTATTTTTTTAGCTGTTAGTTCAATTATTGTATTATTAGCTTTTATTTTTAGTAAAATTAACCCCACTGATAAACTAACTTATTCAATAATATTCATTATTTTAAACCTTATTTTATTATTCATTAATTTTTTATTAATTAAAAATCCTTTTATTTTTGTCAAAACATATGGTTATGATGAAAAAACAAAGCATTTTAGCATTAAAGCTTTTATTTATATTTTTACCAGTTTTATCGCCGTGATAATCTTCTTTATTTCATTATTATCTGTTAGTATGGTGACTAAGCAGCCATATTCCCAAGTGCTTCATAACCAGTGATATGGGGGAGTTAGTTACATGCTCTGAACAATTGCTATTATTCTTGGTTTTAGCTATTTTAACTTAAGGACTTTAAATAAAAAAATAAAATACGACTAGTATTTTATTCTTATAAATCTTCTCCTATTAAATCGTAAGCAACTAATCATTCCAATACCCGGCGAAAATATTGAAGATCAGCCATAATTTTGTTGCAAATATCATTGGGAATGTCTTCTCAACTACCTTTTAAATCAATTCCTGCTAAGACTCCAGTTGGGTCTTGTCAACCCCCCACACTGAATTTTTCAAAACCATAGGTTAAGTAATTTTCAGTAAAATTCATCTGCGGAATATTATTTGCAGTCCTTCCTAAATCAATTAAATTAGCAATAACTTTTGGAACTAGTAACTTACGAATCATAATTTGATCATCAGCATCTACGGCATACATTTTTTCAAATTCACTTGATTCTAGTTCAGTATTATCCTTAGTTTTAAAAATTTTTAAAAATGACTTGGCTGGTTTAATAACAGCATTAACTTCAATATTTTTATTTAAAATAATACTATTCAAAAAGGGGAACCGGTTTCAATAATATGTTGTTCGGCGCCGACCTTGGCTGTCGACATAACTACGACGAATTTCTTGGGTTAGGGTCCCAAATGAACAACGAAAATTACGATGTTGTAAATTAAGAACACGATCCACTCTAATTTTACCTTCCCGTGGTACAAAAGCATTGGGAGCAATTTTAAAATTTGTCGAAATATCATCTAACTGGATTTTTCCACCAAATTCATCTAAAAAGGCTAGCTGATAATATTTTTGAAAATCTAAAACTTTTAAAATTTTTTGTTCATAATTATGGGATGTATATCATTTGACATAAAAAATAATCCCAATTAAAAATAACAAGGCCCCAATTACTAAAAAAACAATATCGACAATCAAAAAAACACCGTGTAAAGACTTACTAGCCGCAAGAAAATAAATTGTAAAGACAAGAAAAAGTAATCCCGCACTCAACATAATTGCGGCAAAAGCCCGCCAATTTTTTGAAGAATACTTAAAACTTATTTTATGGTTACTAAATTGTTGTAATTTATCATTAACATCATTCGTAACCGTAGTGATTCAGCGTTTTGCCTGCGGAGTTACCGTTGAATTTAAATTATTTGTCATTAGCTGTTAATTATTGTCCTAAGTCAATTTTAACATCTTGGCGATCAGCCTGAGCTGCTTCAAAATATAAATATGTTTGAGCATGAATAGTTCCGGCTGCGACATTTGTTGGTCAGGTTTTAATTCTTCCGTTAAAATCACGAACTTCTGAGTTATAAAATCGACGCGCAGCAGCAATGTTGTCTTCACAATCTTTAATTCCTGTTTGTAATTCAATTACACTATTATTAGCTTTCAAATCAGGGTAATTTTCCATTAACATGTTAATGCGCCCCATTTGATCACTAATAGCTTTGTTAATCCGATCAACATCTTTCATTTTAAAAGGACTTGTTTGACTTCTTAATTCAGTAATTGTTGATAATGTTGATTTTTCATATTGCATATATTGCTTTGTGGCATCAACTAATTTAGTTAGCATGTCCATTCTTCGTTTTAATTGCACATCAATATCCGATGCGGTTTCTTCAATTCGTTGTTTTTGACGAATTAAACTATTTCTTGTTCCAATAAAAATAAAAATTGGAATGATTAAAATAAATGAAATATATACAAAAAACTTTCCAAAAGCACTTGCTTTTGCTGGTTCTTCAACATTATTGACTGTTGGGTTATATGCCATCTTATTAACCTCCTTTAAATGACTTAATTAGAATTATAACTAAAAATCCACTAAAAACAAGCGTTTTTAAGTAAATCTTCTGGTTATCCAGATAAATTAGAATAAATAATCATAAAAAATACCTAACAAATATTATTTGCTTGTTAGGTCCTTTGCGTACTCTGTTAACATTAATATCTAATTTACACTTACAATATAACATATTTTAGAGCAGGGGAGTAATACTAATTTTAGACAATTTAAATATTTAAAATAAAAAAATAATAACTTACGAATAAGTTATTATTTGATTGTGTCTTTACAATTATTTAATAATTTCTACAACTGATCCGGCACCGATTGTTCTTCCACCTTCACGAATTGAGAATTTAGTTCCTTGTTCAACAGCAATTGGACTAATTAATTTAACTGTTAACTCAACATTGTCTCCTGGCATTACCATTTCTGTGCCAGCTGGTAATTCAATGCTTCCTGTCACATCAGTTGTCCGGAAGTAGAATTGTGGACGGTAGTGACCAAAGAATGGTGTATGACGTCCTCCTTCTTCTTTTGTTAACGCATAAACTTGAGCTTTAAATTCTTGGTGTGGTTTAACAGTTCCTGGTTTTGCTAAAACTTGTCCACGTTGAATATCATCACGGTTAACACCACGTAATAATGCTCCAATGTTGTCTCCAGCTTCCGCGTAGTCTAATAATTTTCTGAACATTTCGATTCCTGTAACAACTGTTTTGTGAGTTGGTTTAATTCCAACAATTTCAACTTCATCGTTTAATTTTAATTCTCCACGTTCAACACGTCCAGTTGCAACTGTTCCACGACCTGTAATTGTGAAAACGTCTTCAACTGGCATTAAGAATGGTTTATCTTTATCTCTTTCTGGAGTTGGGATATAATTATCAACTGCATCCATTAATTCCATTACTTTTTCTTCTCATTGAGCTTCACCATTTAACGCTCCTAAAGCCGACCCTTTAATAACAGGGGCATTATCACCATCAAAGTCGTATTGGCTTAATAAGTCTCTAACTTCCATATCAACTAAGTCTAATAAGTCAGCGTCATCAACCATATCACATTTGTTTAAGAAAACAACGATTTTGGGAACTCCAACTTGTTTTGATAATAAGATATGTTCTCTTGTTTGAGGCATTGGTCCATCAGTTGCAGCAACAACTAAGATTGCGCCATCCATTTGGGCAGCTCCGGTAATCATGTTTTTAACATAGTCCGCGTGACCTGGACAGTCAACGTGAGCGTAGTGTCTTTTTTCTGTACGGTATTCAACGTGTGATGTGTTAATTGTAATTCCACGTTCTTTTTCTTCTGGGGCGTTGTCAATTCCATCATAACCTTTAGCTTCTGCGAATCCTTTTTTAGATAATACTGTTGTAATCGCAGCTGTTAAAGTTGTTTTACCATGGTCAACGTGTCCAATTGTACCTACATTTACGTGTGGTAAACTTCTGTCAAATTTTTGTTTTGCCATTTTATTTTTTCCTCCCTAATTAATTGACAAATGTCATAACTATTTTAATAGAATTTATTTATATTTTCAATCCTTTTTTTAAAATGGTAGACTAACCATGTATTTTTTAAGCAGCCGGTGCGGCTTTTCCTGATTTTTTAACAATTTCTTCAGTAACTGATTTTGGTGCTTCTTGGTAGTGTGAGAAGATCATTGTGTAGGTTCCTCTCCCTTGGGTAAAGCTCCGCAGGTCAGTCGCATAACCAAACATTTCTGATAATGGTACTTTTGCTTTAACAACTTGGGCATTTCCCCGTTGTTCATTTCCTTCAATTTGTCCCCGACGTGAAGATAAGTTACCCATCACATCCCCGTAGTATTCTTCGGGAACGATAACTTCTACCGCCATAATCGGTTCTAAAATAACTGGTTTTGCTTTTTTAGCAGCTTCTCGTAAGGCTAAACTAGCCGCAAATTCATAAGCCATCTGTGATGAGTCGACATCATGGTATGATCCATCAAATAAAGTGGCTTTAATATCAATCATTGGATAACCAGCTAGTTTCCCAGTTTGCATTGAATCTTCAAGTCCTTTTTTAACCGACCCAATAAATTCCCGTGGAATTTTTCCTCCAACAATTGCGTCAACAAATTCAAATCCTTTGTCATGGTTTGGTTCAAATTTAATTCAAACATGACCATATTGCCCACGACCTCCCGATTGTTTGATGTATTTTCCTTCAACTTCGGCAGTTTCTTTGAAAGTTTCGCGGTATGAAACTTGGGGTGCCCCAATATTTGCTTCAACTTTAAATTCACGTTTCAAACGATCAACAATGATGTCAAGGTGTAACTCACCCATTCCGGCAATAATAGTTTGACCAGTTTCTTCATCAGTTCATGTTCTAAAAGTTGGGTCTTCTTCCGCTAATTTTGATAATGCTAAACTCATTTTTTCTTGGTCAGCTTTTGTTTTTGGTTCTAATGCTAAGTTAATAACTGGTTCTGGGAAGACCATTGATTCTAAGATTACTTCATTTTTTTCATCACATAAAGTATCTCCGGTTGTTGTTAATTTTAACCCCACCGCCGCGGCAATATCTCCCGCATAAACTTCTTCAATTTCATTACGGTTATTAGCATGCATCTGTAAGATCCGTCCAATTCGTTCTGACTTATCTTTTGTTGAGTTTAAAACACTACTTCCTTTTTTCAAAACTCCTGAATAAACCCGGAAGAAAGTTAATTTTCCAACAAATGGGTCTGTCATAATTTTGAATGCTAATGCGGAAAATGGTTCATCATCTGATGCATGTCTTTCCACTTCGCTTCCATCTGGTAATACTCCCTTAATCGCAGGAATATCAACGGGAGAAGGTAGGTAGTCAATTACCCCATCCAACATTGCTTTAACCCCTTTATTTTTAAAGGCACTTCCACAAAAGACTGGGAAAAATTCACTAGTTAAAGTTGCTTTCCGTACCGCTGCTTTAATATCTGCTACGCTAACATCTTGACCATCTAAATATTTCATCATTAGGTCTTCATCAAAGTTAGCAGCCGCTTCAATTAATTTTGTTCGGTATTCTTCAACTAAATCTTTCATATCATCAGGAATTGCAATTTCTTGCGCTTCTTCATTTGGTTGACCATCATAGTGGTATGCTTTTCTTTCAATAATATCAATAATCCCACTAAACTGATCTTCAGCACCAATTGGTAATTGCACTGGGTGCGCATTACCTTGTAAACGTTCATGAATTGTTTTTACTGAATATAGGAAATCAGCACCAATTTTATCCATTTTGTTAACAAACACAATCCGCGGTACTTTATATGTTGTTGCCTGACGTCAAACAGTTTCTGTTTGAGGTTCAACTCCCGACTGGGCATCTAATACTGCCACAGCTCCATCTAATACCCGCAGTGATCTTTCAACTTCAACAGTAAAGTCAACGTGGCCAGGGGTATCAATGATATTAATCCGCATATGCTTTCAAAAAGCAGTTGTGGCCGCTGAGGTAATTGTGATTCCTCTTTCTTGTTCTTGGGCCATTCAGTCCATTTGGCTCGCCCCATCATGGGTTTCACCAATTTTATGAATTTTTCCCGTATGGAATAAAATCCGCTCTGTTGTTGTTGTTTTACCAGCATCAATGTGCGCCATAATTCCAATATTTCTCGTATTTTCTAGAGAATATTCTCTTGCCATTTCTTATTTTCCTTTCTACCTATATTTTTATCAACGATAATGAGCAAATGCTTTATTAGCTTCTGCCATTTTATGAGTATCATCTTTTTTCTTAACTGCTCCCCCAACTCCGTTGGCAGCATCTAAAATTTCATTTGCTAATTTATCAGTCATACTTTTTTCATTTCTTAATCTTGCATAACTAATTAATCATCTTAACCCTAAGGTAATTTTACGATCTTCATTAACTTCAATTGGGACTTGGTAGTTAGCTCCCCCAATTCTACGCACTTTTAATTCTAAATGTGGAGTAATATTTTCTAGGGCTTTGTTAAATGTTTCTAACGGATCCGCATTTGTTTTTTCTTTAATTTTTTCAAAAGCTCCATATAAGATTGTTTGAGCAACTCCTCTTTTACCATCAATCATAATTTTATTAATGGCACGTGTTACTAATTTTGAATTATAAATTGGATCTGGTAAAACATCTCTCTTTTCAGCTCTACGTTTACGCATTTTTTCATCCTCCTTCCACTGATAATCATTTTTTCCTCTTAAATTCTAAGATTTTGCTTTAGGTTTTTTTGCTCCATAAAGTGATCTTCCTTGCTGACGGTTATTAACACCAGCAGTATCCAATGTTCCCCGAATGATATGGTATCTTACCCCAGGCAAGTCTTTAACCCTACCACCACGAATTAACACAACGCTGTGTTCTTGTAAGTTATGTCCTTCACCAGGAATGTAAGCAGTAACTTCCATTCCGTTTGTTAAACGAACACGAGCATATTTTCTTAACGCTGAGTTAGGTTTTTTCGGTGTCATTGTTGCAACACGAGTACAAACCCCTCTTTTTTGAGGAGATGTCGTATTAGTTACCTTTTTTTGCAAAGAGTTTAGCCCACGGTTTAAAGCCGGCGCTTTTGTTTTTCAAACTTTGTCTTTACGTGGTTTTCTAACTAATTGGTTAATTGTTGGCATCCTCTTGTTCTCCTTTCACATATCCGAGTGTATCAAACAATACAATCCACATATAATAATAGCGATTTTTCAATTAATAGTCAATATTATTATCATTATTTATTAAAAATTTATTTTTTAAAATATTAATTAATTATCATTGATTCCTAGTAACTAACTTAATAAAATAAAAAGTTTACAAATTATTGTAAACTTTTATTTTTAATATTCTTCTGTTCTTGCGGCAATTCCTGCTTCAATAATTTCTTTCGATTCTTTTAAGCCAGTTCCGGCAGGGATTAAATGTCCTAACATAATGTTTTCTTTTAATCCTTCTAATTTATCAACTTTTCCTTTGATAATTGCTTTTACTAAAACACGCGTTGTGTCTTGGAAAGAAGCAGATGATAAGAATGATTCTGATTCTAATGGTGCTTTTTTAATACCAAAGATGACATGTTTAGCGGTTGGTGGTTTTTTCATTGCCCGTACCGCATTAATTGTTTCTGTACGGTATTTTTTAATTGAAACAATTTCTCCTGGTAGCAAGTCAGTATCACCTGAATCAATAATTTTTACTTTGTTTAACATCTGTTTAACAATAATTTCAATGTATTTATCAGAAATTTCAATCCCTTGTAAACGGTAAACTTTTTGAACTTCTTTTAGAATGTAGTTATGAACATCTTCAATTTTCGCTACTTCTAATAATTCTTTAATATTAATTGAACCTTCAGTTAATTTTTGACCACGAACTACTTTATCACCAATTTTAATCCTTAGGATTGCCCCGAATTGGGTTTTATATTTACGTTCATCATTATCTGATTTAACATGAATAATATATAAGCCACCTTCGTCTTTAATATCACTAATTTCACCATCAATTTCGGAAATAATCGCAATTGATCCTTTTGGTGTTGTAACATCTAATAATTCTTTAATCCGTGGTAACCCTTGGGTAATATCAGCCCCTCCGGCCACCCCTCCGGTATGGAAAGTACGCATTGTTAACTGTGTACCGGGTTCTCCAATTGATTGGGCTGCAATTGTTCCAACTGCTTCGCCAATTTCAACTTCGTTCCCAGTTGCTAAGTTTTTACCGTAACAAATCTGACAAACTCCTTTATCAGCTTCACATGTTAAAACTGAACGAATCATGACTTCTTTGATACCAGCTTTAATAATTCGAGCGGCATCTTCTTCTGTTAATAAAGTAGCGGCTGGAATAATGTCATTTTCAGATAATTTAATATCACGTAAATTACAACGACCCACTAGACGGTCTTTTAATGGCACAATAATATTTGAATGTTTTTGTTCTACAATATCCGAAACCATAAATCCTTTACGAGTATGACAATCCGGAATTGTTACAATAATTTCTTGGGAAACATCAACTAAACGGCGGGTTAAGTATCCAGAGTCGGCTGTTTTTAAAGCGACATCGGCCATCCCTTTCCGCGCCCCATGGGTTGAAATAAAGAACTCTGACACTGATAATCCTTCGCGGAAAGAAGATTTAATTGGTAATTCAATAATATCCCCTTTCGGGTTATTCATTAATCCCCGCATCCCCACTAGTTGGGTAAAGTTTGAAACGTTTCCCCGTGCTCCTGAATCAGCCATCATAAAGATTGGATTTTTGGGATCTTCTTTCAAAACATGTTCTAATTCATTTTGGATATTATCTTTTACCCGTGATCACACGTTAACAATTCTTGTATGTTTTTCGCGGGCCGTTAACATTCCTAATTTATAGTAATCATTAATTTCTTGGACTTTTTGGTCAGCTTCTTTAAACTCAACATGTTTATGTTCATAAACTTTAACGTCAGCGGCCGATACAGTAACCCCTGATTTCCCTGAGAATTTAAATCCCAAGTTTTTCATGTTGTCTAACATTTCCGCTGTTTTATTAGCTCCATATAATTTAAAGTAACGATCAATAATATTTGATAAGTCTTTTTTCTTAAATGGTGCGTTAATTTTTCAGTTTGCCAAGTATTCATGTAGATCAACATTATCTTTAATCATATTTCGTGGTGCTAAAGCAATTAAGTTTTCAACATTTGGTTCATTAATATATGGGAATTCTTCTTTAAAAATTTGGTTAAAGATAATTTTCCCGGGGGTTGTAATTAAGTAATCACCCATATTAGCTTGTTTAAATTGTTTATTACTAAAAGCTTTAACAGGAATTGCAACTAGGGCATGTAAAGCAACACAATTAGTTTCATAAGCCATAATTGCTTCGTTAATATCTTTAAAAATTGAACCTTCTCCTAATTGGTCACGTTCTTCATATGTTAAATAATAGTTTCCTAGCACCATATCTTGGGTTGGGGTAACAATTGGTTTCCCATCTTTGGGTCCTAAAATATTACGACTTCCTAACATTAAACTTCGCGCTTCCGCGACTGCTTCATCGGTAATTGGAACATGGACCGCCATTTGGTCTCCGTCAAAGTCCGCATTAAAAGCAGTTGTTACTAAGGGGTGTAATCTGATTGCTTTTCCCTTTACTAATTTTGGTTCAAAAGCTTGAATTCCTAACCGGTGTAAGGTTGGTGCCCGGTTTAGAAGAACTGGGCGATCTTTAATTACTTCTTCCAATACTTCTCAAACTTTATCATCTTGGTTTAAAATTAATTTTTCTGCCACTTTAATATTAGCGGCAATTCCATTTTTCACTAAATATTGAATGACAAAAGGTTTAAATAAGGTGATAGCCATATCACGGGGTAATCCACATTGATACATTTTTAAATCGGGACCAATTGCAATAACACTTCGCCCTGAATAGTCAACCCGTTTTCCTAATAAGTTTTGACGGAAACGTCCTTGTTTTCCTTTTAAAATACTTGTTAATGATTTTAATGGTCGTTTATCTTTACCAGTAACCGGGCGAGCTTTTCGTTCGTTATCTAATAAAGCATCCACAGCTTCTTGTAGCATCCTTTTTTCGTTATTAACAATTACACTAGGGGCGCCCATTGCTTTAACTTTTTTTAGCCGTTCATTACGGATAATAATCCGACGGTATAAATCATTAATTTCCGAAGTAGTAAATCTCCCCCCGTCTAATTGAATAATTGGACGAATATCTGGCGGAATAACAGGAATTGCACGTAAAATCATCCATTCTGGTTTACTATTTGATTTTTTTAATGAATCTAAGACTTCTAATCTTTTCATTAATTTATTTTGATCTAATTGGGTTCTTTTGTCTTTTAAATCTTGTTTAATCTTGTTGATTTCAGCATCAATGTCTAATTTTTTTAATAATTCTTCAATTGCTTCGGCTCCAATTCCAAATTTAGCATTGGTGTGGCGATTAATAAATTGAGCACATTCATCCATTGAAAACGGTAACGAAGTATTTTTTAAATCTTCAATCATTTGTTCTCCCGCTTCATAAGCAATTGTATTTGGCTCAAGGGTATCTAAGATTTCACGCAAAGTTTTTGTTAAACGTTGACGAGTTTGGGCTGATGTTTTGGCATTTCCTAAATCTAATACCATTTTTGGACGTAATGATTTGGCATCCCCAGCATCCAAAACAATATAAGAAACAAAGTAAACAACTTCTTCTAATTCTTTTGTTTTCATATCTAAAATTAAAGAAATCCGACTTGGTGCGGCTTTTAGCATCCAAATATGAGTAACTGGTTCTTCTAATTCAATATGTCCCATTCTTTCTCTTCGCACAATCGCTTCGGTAATTTCAACCCCACATCGTTCACAGATTTTACCTTTGTTTTTTGATTTTTTATACTTTCCACAAGCACACTCAAAATTTTTGGTTGGACCAAAGATTTTTTCATCAAATAAACCATCACGTTCTGGTTTTAAAGTTTTATAGTTAATTGTTTCGGGTTTTTTAACTTCCCCATAAGATCAACCACGAATATCATCGGGATTAGCCAAGCCGATTTTAATCATGCGTCCGTTTTTCATTTTATTATTTTCTACCATTTTTACTTTGCCTCCCTATTCTTCATCACTTTGATAATCTGGTTTAATTGGGTTATGATCACCATCATCATAACTATCCTCATCAGCATTTGGATCTTCTTCAATGTCCAATTCAAATTCATCATTTTCAATATTATCGTTATTTAGAATGAATTTTGAAATATCAAACTCATCTTCAAATTCATCAATTGTGGTATCAGTTAATTCTTCAATTACATAACTATCTTCATCATCATAACTATTAATGTTTTTGATGTTTCCATCTTCATCAATCATTTGAATATTAAATCCTAACCCTTGAATTTCACGGGTTAAAACGTTAAATGACTCGGGAATTCCTGGTTCAGGGATTTTCTTATCTTTAACAATTGCTTCGTAAGCACGAGTTCTTCCTTTAATATCATCGGATTTGATTGTTAAAATTTCACGTAAGGTATGGGCTGCTCCATAAGCTTCTAGTGCCCAAACTTCCATTTCTCCAAAACGTTGTCCCCCATTTTGGGCTTTTCCTCCCAATGGTTGTTGCGTAATTAATGAGTATGGTCCAACATTACGCGCATGTAACTTGTCATCAACCATGTGTGATAGTTTTAACATATACATCACTCCCACTGAAACGGGATTATCAAATTTTTCACCAGTTCGACCATCAACTAAAATTTCTTTCCCGAAGTTTTTCATTCCTGCTTTATCCATTAGTTCAATTAGCTCGTCATTTGTCATTCCATCAAAAACTGGAGTTGAAACTTTTTGTCCTAATTTTTTAGCAGCCATTCCTAAATGAATTTCTAACACCTGTCCAATATTCATCCGTGATGGCACCCCTAATGGGTTTAACATAATATCAACTGGAGTTCCATCTTCTAAGTGAGGCATATCTTCAATTGGTAAGATTTTTGAGATAACCCCTTTGTTACCATGACGACCAGCCATTTTATCTCCTTCTTGGATTTTACGTTTTTGAACAATATAAACTTTCACAACTTCTAATACATCCGCTGCTAATTCATATTTTTCACGAGGGAATCGTTTAATTGCTTGGACAATTCCTTCCCCACCATTTGGTACTCGTAACGAATTATCTTTAACATTTTTTGATTTTTCACCAAAGATTGCTTGTAATAATTTATCTTCTGGTGAAAGTTGGGTTTGTCCTTTTGGAGTAACTTTTCCCACTAAAATATCGCCGGGTTTAACTTCGGTTCCAATAATAACTAACCCATCATCATCTAAGAATTTTCGCGCGTTTTCAGAAATATTAGGAATCTCTCTGGTAATTTCTTCGGCCCCTTGTTTTGTTTGACGTCTTTCAATTGTATATTCTTCAATATGAATTGAAGTAAAAACATCATCCGCGACTAGCCGTTCAGAAACAATGATCGCATCCTCATAGTTATAACCATTTCAAGTTGTAAAGGCCACCACCACATTTTGTCCTAAGGCTAATTCCCCTTTGTCAATTGATGGACCATCAGCTAGAATTTGTCCTTTGACAACTTTTTGTCCTTGTTTAACTAACGGAACATGCGTTAATGAAGTCCCCTGATTACTACGCACAAAAGTATCTAGGTTATATGTTTTTAACCCCTCTTTGGTTTTTAAAATAACTTTTGTCGCATCAACAAAATCAATTACACCATCATATTGGGAAACAATTGCTAACCCTGAATCTTTCGCAGCGGCATACTCAACTCCGGTTCCGACATATGGCGATTGGGGATTAATTAAGGGGATCGCTTGGCGTTGCATGTTAGCTCCCATTAATGCCCGGTTGGCATCATCATTTTCTAAGAACGGAATACAACTTGTCGCAATTGAAACAATTTGTTTTGGCGACACATCAACATAATCAACTTCAGTTCGTGATGCAATAATGTTTTCACCTTGGAACCGTGCAATTACTTGGTCGTCCAAAATCTCACCCTTATCGCTTAAACGAATGTTAGCTTGCGCCACCACATAATTTTTTTCTTCATCTGCAGTTAGATAATCATTTTGACTAGTAACTTTATTATCAATTACTTTTCGATATGGTGTTTCAATAAAACCAAATGAATTAATTTTTGCGTAAGTTGCTAAGTTATTAATTAACCCAATGTTAGGCCCTTCGGGCGTTTCAATTGGACAAATTCTTCCATAGTGTGAGTAGTGAACATCCCGTACTTCTAAACCAGCACGTTCACGTGATAACCCACCTGGCCCTAAGGCTGTTAACCGACGTTTGTTTGTTAACTCTGCTAAGGGGTTAGTTTGGTCCATAAACTGTGACAACTGTGACAAGTTAAAGAACTCACCAATAATAGCTGATAAAGGTTTATTATTAATAATATTTGATGGTTTCATTTTGAAAATATTTGATGTTGACATTTTTTCTTTAACATTTTTTTCAATTCTTAAAAGCCCAATTCGAAATTGGTTTTGTAGTAATTCTCCAATTGTTCGCACGCGACGGTTTCCTAAGTGGTCAATATCGTCAACTTCTCCAATATCATGTTTTAAGTTTAATAAATATGAGAAAGTTGCTAAAATATCTGGTACTGTTACAAATTCATCTGTTGCATTGGGATCAATTCCAATAATATTTTCAACCTGATTTCTTAATTCGTTATCCACATATACTTTAATTTTTTGGATTTTATTATTTCCGGGAATTTCAGTATTGAAGTAAACTTCTTCTAAACAAGCACCCGCTTTTAAAATCTCTTTTAATTTATTAACATTTTCTTTATCAAATAAAGTTCCTTCACTAAAAATTACTTTACCATTAACATCTTTAATATCTTCAGCTAAAACCTTATTATAAATTCGGTTTTCAACAGATAATTTTTGGATTAATTTGAATCTTCCGGCTTTTGTTAAATCATATTTACGTTTATCAAATAATAATCCATATAAATATTTAGTAGCACCATCAGGAGTGGCAGTTTCTCCCGCACGGATTTTTTTATAAATTTCTTGGACTGCTACTTGCTGATCATAGTTAATATCACCACTATATTGTTCTAAATCATAAGTGTTACCAACATATTTATTATCACCAAAAATATCAAAAACTGTTTCTCTAGTTACTCCTAAGGCTGTAAATAAACTAGCAACCGAAACTTTTCTTGATTTATCAATTTTGACATAATAAACAGTATCAAAACGTTCTTCTTTTCCAGTCTTAATTTTTTTCATATCTGATTCAAATTCTAACCATGTTCCCCGTGACGGAATTAGATCAACATAATAAATGTTTTCTCCGGTTTTACGGTTAAAATCTTTTTTATAATACGCCCCTGGTGAACGAACTAATTGTGAAACAACAACTTTTTCAGAACCATTAACAATAAAGGTTCCTTTTCCAGTCATTAACGGAAAATCTCCAAAAAAAACTTCACCAATTTTTTCAATTGTGATTTCAATAACTAATTTTAAATCTGTTCGCTCTTTAATTGTTGCAATACAAGTTGCTTCTTCATCACCAGAATGAATATCGAAATACACAACATCAGCTGTTTTTTTCAAAATAGTAATATTATGCCCGATTTTTTCTTCAATTCATGACTTAATTAATTCAGCGTCACCCTTAATGACTCCTTTTTCAATTTCTAAATCTTTTGAATTAATTGTTAGTTTTAAATTTGAATAAATTGGTGCTTCATAAATTTTAGATTCTTCTTTAGCTTGGGGAATTGTTCGTCGTGGTTCTCTAAATTCTCAATCTAACATTTCTAAAACAACATTTCCTTCATGCCCAACAATTGGAAATACTTCTTCGAACACTTGGCTAATTCCTTGTTTCTTAAATCAATCATACGTTTCAGTTTGAATTTCAATTAAGTTCGGCAGGTCCAAATTCCCACTTACTTTTGTATAATCAATTCTTTTAGCGTAATGCCCAAATTCTTTTTCTTTTAATGCCATTAATTTTTAAACCTCACTTTTCAAAATTTTCACAATATATGCTTATAAATTTTATATTGGTTTTGTAAAAAAGTCAACAAATATTTGGTTTTATTTTAAAATTAAAAATAGTCTTAATTTAAAAATCAAGACTATTTACTCTTTAAAATCATGGGTTATTTATGACGATCACACACATAAATTTCGTCATTTACTGAGCCAACCATCCCTTGTTTCATTTTGTTAAATAAAACATTTGCAGCAGCTCCTCCCTTTCCCGCTTTTTCGTGTTCATTAACACATTTAAAGCATCTTGGATCAAAATCTGCCATCTTATCCCTCCTTATTTGTGGATAAATATATTTTAAATTTTTCTGAACTAAAAAGCAACTTTCCACATAAAAGATCGCAGTGAATTATTAACCATTATAACTAAAAATTTTAGTTGTGATAATTTTTTAGCGGAAATTTGTTTTTTTTGTAATTAGAAAAGTTTATAATAATATTAGGAGGAAAGAACTATGAAAACAGTCCAAACTAAAAATGTGGATCAAGAAGCCATCGAAATTGTTAACCGTTATTTAACATTAGGGGAAGATATTTATGAATATCTAAATGTCTTGAAACACCAAATTATTCAAAAAAAAGAAAGTAATGATCCAAATCAAAATCTTGAAGCAGAACATGATGAAGAACTATTAGCCGCGGTAAAAAAATATTGAAAAGAAGGACAACAACTTTAATTGTTCTCTTGATAAATAAAAATACCTATTATAATAAATAGGTATTTTTTTATTTTAAATAATTAAATATTAAGGTTTTCTTACCGTAAGGATTTATTAAATGGAATTCCATCGGCTTTCGGCATTTTCGAGTATTTTGAAAAGGCGACCATTGTTACTAATGCTAAGGCAAATGGAATAATTTTTAATAATTGGTTTGAAGGATCAGCAATATTTCAACCAGTAAATCTTCATAAACTATTAGCTAACGCAATTAGGAAACTAAATAGCATACTTCCTAAGGTAATATATTGAATTCTTCATTGACCAAAAATCATAATTGCTAAGGCAATATAACCTTGCCCTTGCACATCACCACGGAATTGTCCTGACACAAAGTGAGTAAACATTGCCCCAGCTAAACCAGCTAAACATCCTGAGATAATTACTGCTACATATCTAGTTTTAATAACACTGATTCCCGCTGCATCGATAGCATTAGGGTTTTCCCCAGCTGCCACATAGCGGGTTCCTCTTTTCGTAAATCTAAAGAAGAAGAATGTAAATAAGGCAATCACCACGGCAATAATAACAAAAATGTTAACAATTTGATATTTATCAATTCCAATGGTTGTAAATCCAGTTTGGATCATGTTTCCGGGTGCTAACGAAGGAATTGTTACAAAGAACAAGCCTAATCCAGTTGCTAGCAAGTTAATAGCAGTCCCCGAGACAACTTGTTGGGCACGCAAGGTGACCGAAGCAAACGCATGAAGGACGGCAAATAATCCGGCAATCATTGAAGATATTACTAATGCTACTAATTGCATTGCATTTCCCTGTTGGGCAAAGGCTTTTCCTAATAAAGCATATACTAATGCTCCAATAATCATCATCCCGTCAATCGCAATGTTAACAACTCCGGCACGTTCTGAATAAAGTCCAGCCATTGATGCAATTAATAAAACAGCAAACAATATGGAACCATTGGCAAATAATTGACCTGCAGCTGACATCTTATTGCCCCCCTTTCTGAACTAATTTTGCTTTTTTATAAGTTTCTTTTTTCCGAAGTAATTCTTGGCGTAATAATTTATTATCATCCTTGACTGCTTGGATGATTAAGGATACTTCGTGATTATATTTATTACGTAATTCCGGCAATTCATTTCGTTGCTCAATTCGTAATTTTTCTAAATTAGCAAGGTGTTCTTTTTTAAGTTCTTGTAATTTAAGGTTTAAATTTTCTTTAATTGTTGCCACTTGTTGTTTTAATACTGGATCATTATCACGAGCTAGTTTTAATTCTTTTAGCTGTGCTTTAATTTGTTGTTTGGCAACTTTTTGTTGTTGTTTTAAATCATGTAATTGTTGTTTATGTTTAACTTTTAACGCTTTAACTTCACTATTCAATTTTGCCATTGTTTCTTTTTCATGTTGTTTCAATAGCACATGATCATTTTCATATTGATGATGAATTTGATCAAAAATTGGATAGTAACTTTCTTTTAATCCTTTGATTTCCTCAGTTTGCCGTGAAATTAATTCACTATACGCTGAGTGTAAATTAGTTAACTGTAGATAAGCATCTTTTTTATAATTATTTAATAATTCATAACATTCATGTTTTGCTTTTCCGGTTAACTCCTTAACAGTTTGTTCATACTGTCTTTTGGCAAAAGCAACTTGTTGTTTTTTCAAAGTATATTCGGTATTGGCTTGGACATAGCGGTCCATTGCGGCGGCAATTGAACCAAAAATAGCATTGTTATAACTAGTACGAATTGCTTTTCGCCCTTCCATAAATGAATCTTTGTAACGTTTTTGAATAAAGAAATTGATTTCAGTTTTTAAATTATTGATACGACCAACTAAGTTAGTTAATTGACTATTAACTTCTTCTTTATAATTTAAAACTTCTTCTTTATTACCTTTTGCTTTTAAAGCTTTTAGTTGAACATGATATTCTTTATTAATATTTTTAATTTCTTTTTTATATTCTTTAATTTTCAATCGATATTTTTGATATTCACTCCGTGCGTCTTTATTATGGTAAATATTAAACCAACGGCGGATTCATAAAATCGGTTTTAAATAGATAAATAACGCTGAAATAGCTGTCATATAAATGATAATTCCGAAAATTAATTGTCCCATTTGTTTTGACATTTGGAACGCTGGGAGTTGGGTAGTTGACATCACTGAGGTTTTAATAATCGCCCATAACAACGCAATTGGCAAGATGGACAATCCGTTGGTAAAGGCTACTAATGCTACCGCAATCGCATCAAACCCAACCGTTGGCAAGGCATCGGTGGTAAACTGTAATACCGTTGACTGGGTCATGTAATAAAGCATCCCCAAGACGCCGGCGAGTCCCCCGGAAATTGCCATTGAAACAATCATATAGAATTTAACATTTGTTCCGGCATATAATGAAGCATCCCGTGATTTTCCAACTGCTTTAATTCTAAATCCTAACACTGTGTAGTTAATAACAAAGATTGCTAAGGCTAATAGAATAATGGCAATAATAAAGGGAATAATTCAGTTTTGACCATTTAGTGCCAAGTTAAAATTATCAGTAACTTGGGTAATATCTTTGGTTGAGTTCCGACTTGCTTCTCATAACCCAAATGATTGGTTCATAAACATTCATTTCATTACATATCAAACAATTCAGTTTAACATAATTGTTGTCACAACTTCATGAATGTTAAAGTAAGCTTTTAACGCTCCAGCAATTGCAGCTAAACAAGAACCAACTAGAATGGAAATTATTAATGCACTAACAACTCCTCCCCCTTGTGAAATGTGGGGATTTTTTAATCCTAGCACTAAGCTCATACTTCCGGCTAATAACATTTGGCCAGGAGCCCCAATGTTAAACAATCCGGCTTTGAACCCAATTGCAACAGATAACCCCGCTACAATATAAATAGCTCAATACGTTAATGTTTGATCTAACATTAGCGGTTGAAATGCTAATGAAAAAACATATTTAAAAAATAATAGTGGATTAGCATCATTAGCACCAATAATAATGAAACTTAAAATTGCTCCGGCAATAATGGCACAAATTGAAGCTTTTACATAGTTCATTTTTGTTTTAAACTCATTAGAACGAAAGAAGATTCTTGTCTTTTGCGTTAGCAACCAAGAATTATTTTTAATTGCTTGATTCATATTTACCTGCTCCTTTGCTACTTTGGTGATATGTACCTGCCATCATTAATCCAATTTCCTCACGTTTTACTTGATTGCCAGCAACTTCTCCACTAATTTTACCGGCATGTAAAACAATGATCCGGTCTGCTAATCCCATAATTTCTTCTAATTCATAAGAAACTAGCAAGATTGCATTCCCATTTGCTTTTTCTTCTAAAATTTTAGTATGAATATATTCAATCGCCCCAACATCTAATCCCCGTGTTGGTTGGACTACAACCAAAATTTTATGTTTACGACTTAATTCTCGTCCAATAATTAATTTTTGTTGATTACCCCCTGATAATCCCCGGGCAACTGCGAATCCTGAGTTTGCACCCCGCACATCATATTTAGTAATAATATCTTGAGCATATAGCTGAATCGCAGATTTGTTTAATAATCCATAGTTTGAAAATGGTTTTTCATCAATATTTTGCAAAACAACATTGTCAATAACATTAAAGTCTAATACTAACCCATGTTTATGACGGTCCTCAGGAATATGAGACATTCCATTTTCATATTTTTGATGAATTGATACTTTTGTAACATCAATATCATTAAAAAGAATTTTTCCTTGGTGAAAATGTTCTAATCCTGTAATTGCATTGACCAATTCCGATTGTCCATTTCCTTCAACTCCGGCAACCGCCACAATTTCACCAGCATGCACTTCAACATTAAAGTTATCCAGCGCCATTACTTTAGTAATTCCTTTTTTCTTAATTGATAAGTTTTCAACTTTTAAAAGAACCTGATCTTGTGGTTTGGCTCCGGTATTCTTGATTTCAATTAACTGACGACCAACCATTGCTTCGGCAATTTCTTTTTGGGTTTTATCTTTTACACTAAAGGTATCAACTACTTTTCCTTTACGAATAACCGTAGCACTGTCAGCTACTTTTTTAACTTCATCTAATTTATGCGAAATAAAAATAATTGTTTTGCCATCTTTTTTTAAATCTAACATAATATTTAATAACCCTTCAATTTCTTGGGGTGTTAAAACCGCTGTTGGTTCATCAAATACTAGAATATCTGCTCCCCGATAAAGAATTTTTAATATTTCTACCCGTTGTTGCATTCCAACTGAAATATTAGAAACTTTTGCCCGGAAATCAACTTCTAAGTTATATTTTGTAGCAATTTTTGAAATTTCCCGAATTTCAGAAGTTCGATCCAAAAACACTTTTCCAGTAATCTTTTCATGTCCTAACGCAATATTATCTAACACTGTGAAGATATCTACTAGTTTAAAGTGTTGGTGCACCATTCCAATTCCCAATTTATTTGCTTTAATGGGATTACTAATATATTCGGACTTCCCATTTACAAAGATTTCACCTTTTGTTGGTTCGTATAATCCAAATAAAATACTCATTAAGGTTGATTTTCCTGCCCCGTTTTCACCAATTAGCGCATGAATTTCACCTTTTTTAACTTTTAAAGTAATATCATCATTTGCCACTAATTCGCCAAAAATTTTGGTAATATTATTCATTTCAATTGCATATTCATTTTGACTACTCATACAATTTGCCTCCTACAATTTATCTTCAATAGCTTGTCAAATATAATCTTTTAATTCATTTTGGCTTTGGTAAGTATTGGCTAAAGTACCAGGGAAGAATTTTGCTGCCACTGGTTTGTTTCCACCAACTCCAACTGAATAAACTGCTTCTAGCACAGCAACAATTTTATCAAACGCCGTATCTTTCGTACTATCCCCACTAGTGTTATGAATTAACTCAGTAGCTGTTTTAGGAATTGATTTTGTTGGTTCAATTCCAGTTCAACTTGGGTGGTGAAGCGAAGATTGGTCGGTATTAATTCAACAAGTATCTGTTTGTGGTTTATTCCAACTATTTGAACTTGGATCAAATCCACAAGCTGAAGAATAAATATTTTTTAATGCATCTTGCGTTGATGTTGCAATTTCTTTTAGCGCACTAGTAATAATATAATATTCACCATAAATTTTTGATTGTTCAGTATCAACTCCGACAATTTTGGCATTTGATTTATTATATTTAATCCGATCAATTGTGTCTTGGGTTTGTGGCCCCGCCACTGGAAAAATAACATTTGCTCCTTTACTAATTAGTGAGTCAGAAATATCTTTTCCATGCCCAGCTTCAAATGATTGTGAAAATCATGATTCATCTGGGTTTAGAACATTTTCTACTTTACTAATTGAATGTAATGTTTTGGCATCTGGGTCCAAAGTATTAACAAGATTTAATACTGCTGGTTTTAAAGCCCCCAGTTTAGGATATTTTGGATCTTCGTTAATAATTTTGTTAAAAATATCAAACGCAACTAAGAATCCCCACATATAGTTTGAAACAGCCCCAGGATTATCCATCCCCCCATATGTTGCTATTTTAAGGTCAGTTCCGAATTCTTTAATATTTGCATTTAGGTATACTGCTGCTGCTAAGCCAGCAAAAAAACCTGATGATTCAGCTTCATATTGTAAACCAATAATATTTTTGGCAACTGGTTTATTTTTATCCATATCTAAATGAACTCCCTGCCCAGAACCATCAATATAAATTAGGTTATCAGCAAGATTTGCTGCCCAACCGATGGTATTACCATGGTTAAACCCTGGTAAGATCATTGTTTTAGCTCCCGCAATTTTAGATGTTACATATGCCATCCTAAAATCAGATGTTGTTTGTGAAGCTGCTTCAAAATAACTTGCTCGTCATTTACTACTTTTTCATTTATCACCAGGTCCGTAATGAGTTGGATCTTGCTTAGATACCACATAAGCACTAGCTCCTTCTCATGCGGATTGATTAAATGAATTATCACTGATTGTTCCCCCATCAGTTATAACTCAAACATCACTATCAAAAGTGTATTTTTTGGTACATGAAACAACTGATGTTACTGATGTTGCCACTAGTGACAATGCCATTAATGATCCAAGAAGTTTTTTCATTCCATTAACCTCCTATATAATTTTTAAATTTGTTATCAATTAAGTACTTTTTTTCATATAAAAATGATCGCAATATTATTTAATGTATTATTTCCTTGCCCATATCAGAACTAACAACTACCAACTTTTTCTTCACTTTATTGCTTAATTAAATTTTAAATTAATAAGATTGTAAGTCAAGAAACGAATTATCTTTTCTAAAAATTAACTTCTTAATTAAAAAAGAACACTTAAAAACAAAGAAAATTGTCATTAATTAAATAATAAAACGCTAGCCTTTATTTTTAATCTGAATTTCCGTCCTATTTTTCAAGAAATCTCCGTAGAAAAGAATGTACCGCTTCATTTCTAACACTATTATATATCAAAATAATATTTTTACAATTAAAATTTATTTTTTATAAAAATTTTATAAAAAATTACTATTATTCATTTTTATGAAATCTAGAGTAAAACTGACCTTGATCATTGTTGTTTAAAAGAATAGAAATCTTCAAGAAAATTTAATTTTCATAATTTAAAAAATTATTTTAGTGACGAATAATTGTATTATCCTTTGTTTATTAATAAAATTTACTTAGTATCAAAAAATAGAAAGAAATGAGGTAAATAAATATGAAGAAAAAAGTTCTTTTAACAATGGCTGGTTTCTGAATACTAACTATTATCTTTCTAGTAATCGGTCTGGGATGTTTAGGAGCAAAAATTGATAACGGAATGGGAGAAACAGTCAACGGTTATCAATACTTAGCTCCCGTTACTAAAAACATTTCAATTGGTAACGAGGCAAAAGAAATTGAATCCGGAGTTGACACTGTTCTTTCGAAAGGTTATCAAGAATTCATTGATAGCTTAAAGGACCAAAAAACAATGGCCGAAACAGCTGATGCTCCACAAGAGATGATTGATGGACTTAACAAACAGATTACTTTTTACCAAACAGTTAAAGTTGGAGTTATCTTTTCAGTTATCCTAGTCCCAATTGCTGCTGGTTTAGCAATTATTAGCGGTGTGGCATGTATTTTTATTAAAAATTAATTAGAAAATAAAAAAATCCCTCATGGGATTTTTATTTTTTTGCTTTTTGACATAATGGACAATCTGTTTCATAGGGAATATCTTGTTTTGTGTATTTTGAAACATTATGTAAATTAATGTGGTTGTAATCTACCCGGTTCATTCCGGTCCCTAAAATATCTTGCACTTTTCGTTTTGGATCTTTATTTTGATATAAGTCACCACTTTGGTGAGATACCCCACTAGTTGCTAATGCACCATAGGTATTTGAACATCCTGTCTGATTATATAAGTTATAACGTGCTGAGGCAAAACTCATGCCATCGACCTTTGGATAGAACTGGTCAATTGGTGTTACCCCCCGACGAAGTTCAATTTGTCGTAATTCATCCTCATCAAATTTTTTGGCCAAGTCATTTGCTTGTTCTTCTAATAATTCTAACTTCATTGTTAAGTCTTTAATATTTGTTTGAATTTTTTCTAATGACTGTCCTTGTTCAAGCTGAGTATTTGTTGAATTAATAATTAATTGTTCTAACTTATCAATTTTATGGTTAAATTGACTAGCAAAAACTGTTTGATTAGTTGTTAGATGACTAAGTTCTTCACTAATTTGATTTGTTGGGAATCCTGGTGAAGAAACTGGTTCTTGTTTAAAAACTGGGTTTTGTACCTCACTAGCAACCGGAGCGGTGTGCTCTTGGGAAGTCACTCCCCGAACGTTATCACTTTGTTTTTTAAGATTTGCTAAAACATCTTCATCTTCTAAATCACTAAAATCATCATTCATAATTTTATTATCTAACTCATCCAAACTATAAGAAACTTCATCTTCAAAATTCGGTTTAGCACTAACTGGTTCAGAACCTACTGGCTCTTGGATTATTGGCTCCTCTGGTGCAAATGGACTTGTAAGAGTTTCGACTGGTGGTTCATTGGCAAATTCTTCTGAATTTACTTCTTCATTTAATAATTCCCCAACTGGAGTTGGTTCTTCTTCAATAATAGTAGATGGTGCAACTTCATCATTAGTTGTTTCTTCACTAGTAGCTTTAACTGGTTCAGTAACCGGAACATCTAATTGGGATTTATCAAAATTATCGGTTAAAATATCATCTAATTCAGCTGATAAATTATCTAGATCATTAAATTCAGTAATCCCATGGTCAAGTTGTTCTAAATGTTTTAAGAATGCACTTTCCGCATCATCTTCTTCATTATTATTATGTTCCTCTAAACTATCTTCAGAACTTTGCTTATCATCTAATAATTCAAATTCTAACTCTGAGTCATTAATATTATCTGTTGCAACCGTTTTGGCAGTTGGCACATCCGGAGTTGACACTGCAATTTCGTCATTAATTACTTTAACATCTTCTGCAATATTCTCTTTAATTGTCTCCATTAAATCTTCTGACACTGTTGGTGATATTTCATCAGGTGTATTTGTCATAAATGAATTTTCACTTTCTGTTGGTACTTCTTCTTGAAAATCATAACCTTGTTCAAGTGGCTCTTGTTCAGGCAGATCATCACTTAATACATCATCTAAATTAAAATCTAACACATTATCATTAATAAATTCTTCTGTGCTCATTGAAGCATTACCAAAAATTTCAGTAACTTGCATTAATTTTAATTGTTTATCTGAGCTAAGATTTAATTTATTTGCTAAGGTATTGGCCTCTTTAGCTAAATTATTATAAATTTTAGCTTTCTTTTTAATTGCTTTTGTTGGTTGGGAAACTGTTTGGGCTTCCTTGTCAACTTCATTTTGTAAATTTTTTGCTTGTTGATATAATTGTTCTCATTTTGTAAATAGTTTTTGTTCTTTTTTAGAATAATTAACTTGATCATTACTTTCAATAATATCATTAAGTGCTTCATCAAGGTTTGAGTCGACATTGTTATTTGCTAAAAGATCATCTTGTGCAACACTTGGTGACGCCACTACTGGTTCGCTTGGAGTATTAACGACTGGTTCTTCTGAAATGTCATTTGCAACTGGTTCGACATGGTCGGCTAATATTTCAACATTGGCATTCGCCACTACCGGTTGGTCATTTTTATAATCATATGTATTTGGTGAAAAGCCAACTGTTTCTTGCGCTTTACTTTCATCCTCATTGTTTGCTCCTGAATCAGGACTCACAACACGTTCAGCTGCTAGATTTTTTAAATCACTCGGTTTTGAAGGTACTGGGTCTTGTTGTACTTCGGCGGGGCGATTCATATCATTAATTAAATTAGCAATTTCGGCTTCGTTTGCTTTATCATTAGCAACATTAAAAATGTCATCTAATTCAGCTTTTCTAAATAGTGTTTTCTTAGTTATTGGTGATGCTTCATTGTTATTATCATCCCCGTTTGTTAAGTCATTGTTTTTGAAATTTGTTGCGTTGTCTGCGGTCTCGACGGTAGTCGCTCCAACTCCCGAAGTGACGCTTCCAAGATACTTTCCCTCTTTGCTTACCTCTCTTTCAAAACGTTTGTCTTCGCGGTAAACAATAATCATATTTCGTTCATCAGCATAGTTGCGGATTGCTTCAACATCAAATAGGGTTGATTCAATAAATAATAAACCAATAAAGATAAAGGCTGGCATGATTAATGCTGATACTTTACCAAATACTAATGATGCAATAATTAATGCCACAAAAAACATTTTAATATATGGCTTCGCAATACGTTGCCCTTTTCTTATTCTTGTTAATTCGAATGATGCTAATGCAATTGTTACTAATGCGGTAAATAACAATAATGCAATAATTGCATAAGTTCATCCATTTCCAACTAGGGTATCAATAATTTTATCTTGTTTAAAAATTGTTTTTTGGAAAACATCATTAATATCAAAAATAGTACCGGGAAGCGTCACTTTAGCAACTACTAAAGCTTGAATAATAGCGGCAAAAATCTGGACAATTGCCCCAACAATGAATAATATTCAACCAAATGTAACTAAAAATATAAACATTTTCTTTTTCCTTCCTAAAAATCTATCTATGTTCCAACAGCCTTATCGCCCACCACGGAGTGCTCAATAATCAAAACCAATTGTATCTTCTTCTTGATCTAATGATTCTTCGTTATTATCAATTGGTGCTGTGATTGTTTCTGGTTGTTGCCCATAATCTTGTTCTGAATTATCATTTGTAAGTAAATTGTACTTACGGTCAAAAATTTGTAATTCATGGTTGATTAACTCGTTAACTAAGCTTTCATCATAATTCTTTTTAATATAACTTTCCACTAAAATTGGATTAAATCCCGTAATTACTTTAAATGCTGTCAATCCTTTAAAAATAGTATGAATTAAGATAAATAATTCACGGAATTTTTCATAACCAACAAGATCAACATTATTAAACAAGATGATAATATTTTCTTTAATTTCATAAGCCCGAATTATTTCACTAAATTCCTTGCGAATATATTCAATCGGATCATCAAATTCTAGTTCATTAATAATAACTGCGGTATTTGAATCAGAGGTGTTGTTATTTTTTTCGTTGCTTTTTAAAGTTCTAGCGAATAATTTAACACGATCCCATAAGACTTTTTTATCTTCTAATCCGACTTGTGGTAGTCCCTTTACAATTTTTTTTAGCAAAAATAAAAATGGTGAACCATATAAATCAATTTTTGCCATATCTAAATTAACTAATGGTACTGAAAAAAATGAATTTGATAACTCAGTAATAACATCATTATCGCCTTTAGTATTTAGAGTTAAAAAAAATTGTACTAAACTATCTTTTTCTTTAAAGATTTTAACAATATCACGAATTATTTCATAACTATTTAAAGAAATTGCATCTTTGATTTTTTGAGTTGCTACCGGTTGATCGTTATTATGAAAACTTTGTTGTAAATTATGGTTTTCTAAATCCAATCCTTCGTTAAATGCTTCTGGTTTATTTTTTCTTCCTCGCACAAGATTTCGATAATCAAATTCTTTTGTTGCCTTATTTTCATCCTCGTCAGTATTAAGTTTTAAGTTTTTCATTCTCTCATACGGATTGATGTACATGTTTAGCCCTCCTGCATCATTTATCCACGTAATAATTATAACATAATTTATAAAAAAAATCTGAAAAAAAATTGCATTTCCATTTGCAATTTGGTATGATATTATGCTTTTTTCAAAATAAAAATCCTTATTTTTCAGGATCTTTTAATTTTTTAAGTTCTTCTTCTAACCGCTTAATTTTCTCTTCTTTAGTTTCATTCTCTGCCGATGATTCCCCATCCTTTGGATCTTCTCCATTATTTTTAGGTTTTTTCTTATAATCAGCAACTAGTTTTTTTGCCCCTTCGGTAATATCATCTTTTTTATAAAATAAAAATGTTCCAGTAAAAAGAATGACAATTCATAATCCAAAAATAAAAACAAAAATGAAAAATGCCACATCATATTTACCTGGATATAAAATATAGAGCACCAAAAAAATAATTGTTAATACAAACAAAATACTAATTGCACTAAAATTGATAATTTTAAACCACGGTCTTTTTTTCTTTTTCATTTTCTAATTTGGCTCCTATCTAACAAATTCTCTTGTTAAAGCATTATAAATTTTTGATGGTTGGTTATCTAAATAGCCATTATCAACAATAACATCCACTGCAAATTCTTTAAAATCATTAAGTTCTTTTCCATAGCGTTGGCCAGTGATATTAACACTAGTAGCAAAAATTGGCCCTGTCTTTTTTAAAATTTGCTTTAATCATTTCCATTTTGTAATCCGCACCGCAATCGTATTATCAAAAGTAAGATGGTATTGCTCATTAACTCCCGCATAAATTTCACCAATTATAGTAATTGAATTTTTTGATTTAAAATATTTCAAATCATTTTTATTAATTTTAATTAACTTTTTTGCTGTTCGTAATGAGTCAACTACTAATGATAAGTACATTTTTTCTGAACGTTGTTTTAACTCATAAATTCTTTTTTTGCCTGCTAAATTATCAATGGTGCACGCAAAACCATAAATTGTATCAGTTGGAATAATTAATACTTGGTGTTCTTTAAATGCTGCAATAATTTTTTTCTTGTCGGCAAGATGATAAATTTTCATAACAATCCCTCATTATCTTTTAATTTAATTATATCTTAAAGTTTAAGAAGTATTTATAGAAGAAAAAAACATTATTTTAAAGTTTAAATAAATAATGTAAATGGCTTAAACTTGACGAACAATCTTGGTAGTCTGATCTTGCTTTTTAATTTTTAAAATATGAGAAATAGCAATAATTGATAGAACTCCTAAAAAGAAAAACGAAAGAATCCCACTTGCAATTAATTCATTCCCATGAACTCAAAAGTAACCAATATTAGGTGTTCCAAAAATTTTTGTGGTAATCTGTTGTTTAAAAATTTCACTTTGGTTATTTCAAAATTCAACTAATCGTCCTAAGGAAGATTGGGAATATAAATAGACAATTAACCCAAAACAAACGATTGCTAAAAAACCACTATATAAGCTAATAAATCCGACTTTTGATAAATTAGGTCTTTTTAGCATTACAAAAATAAAAGCAAATAACATCGCAGCAATTAAGGCAGTTGCAATAATTGGTAAATTTACAATAAGAAAAAAATTACCCGGCGCATGATTAGCCATTGTGTCATAATATTCTTTATTTGGGAAGTCATTTAAATCAGTTGTCCCGGGAATAATAATATTTCTTGTTAATTTAGGATATATAAATGAATATAATAAAAAGCGATAAGCTTGTGTTGAAGTAATTGCAATGCTAAAAGTATACCCTAAATAAGGAGTAAAAATAACCACCGAAAAAATAATTGTTCATAGTGAGATGTTAAATTCAGTGGGAATTAGAAATAACCCCAAAATTTTTTTCGCTAATCCTTGGTTGAAGGTATTTTTTAATACTGTAATTTCTTCATTTTTTTGAATTGTTATTGTTGTACTTAATAATTGTTCAATTTTAAAACTTGTTCGTAAGATAATGAAAATAATAAAGAAAATTTGTAAGCCGGTAATTCACCAAATAGTATTAATTCCAATTCACACAAAAGGGTAGGGATTGTGTGTACCAGTTCCGGTTGCTAAGTTAATTAAATGGTCAATTACTTGGTCGCGGTGTGGTAAAGTTGTTGGAACTAATGAATCAATATGAGCTAAAATTTCATTAAATTTATCCGAACCACCCTTGATTGATTTACACCAATCATTAAAAATTCCATATTGATATTCTGCAAAAGAAAATAATAAACAACTAGCAAATAATAATCCTAAAATTAAGATAATTGAAATTAAAAACAACTTCTTACGAAAATAAATCACACGGTGGTGAAAACCAGCATACAAGCAGGCAAATAAAATTGCTATTCCTAATAATCCAAAAGCAATATAGGGAAAAACTAAAATATAAAGCTTTGAAGGTAACGGGGGATTTGTAAAGGTTTGCAAACTCGTGGTGGGAACTTCTTTTAAAAATTGAAAATATTCTTTTAAAACATTATCACTATGTGAGACAAAAATAAAAATGAAATAAGGAACCATAATGGCCAAAATTACTGCAAAAGCAGTAACTATCATCTTCCATTTTTTTGCGTTCTTAGTTTCATTCATTGATTTGACCTCACTACTAACTTTTTGATTGTATATATTTTACTACAAAACAAATATAAATAACATTCTTCATTTTTTATTGATATCTTTCATGAATTTATACTGAGAATGCTTAAAAAATTGTTTAACTAGTTGCTCAAGATCTTTTTTTTGGTCATAACCATATTCAAAACATAAAATTGCTTTTGTTTTGACAACTGCTTGTCAATTTTCAAAAATTTTTCGATAGAAAAATAACCCATCTTCTTGGCCAAATAAAGCAACATGCGGCTCATAATTTTTAACTCGCTTGCTAATTGCTTGGTGTTGAGGAATATAAGGTGGATTACACACCAAAATATCAGCTTTAATATTATTTTTAATAAATGGTTCTAGCATATCCCCTTCTAATAATTTAACATTGTGAGCATTTAAGATGCTAATATTTTTTGCCGCAACAGCCAAAGCAGCAGAGGAAATATCACTTGCATACACTTTTAAATGGGGATTTTCTAATCCTAAGCTAATCGCAATGGCCCCGCTCCCAGTTCCAATATCAATTAAAGTTAAATTGTGGGGATCATCCCATTGATATTGATCAATTAAATTATTAACTTCATCTACTAATTCTTCTGTTTCATAACGCGGGATTAAAACATTATTATCGACATAAAAATCATAACCATAAAAAAATTGCACATTTGTAATGTGTTGAATTGGTTTACCATTTTTATAAGCTGTTAAATCTTGTCAATACTGATCAAAAGCAAAAGAAATTGGGTCATTCTGACAAGCATATAATTTTGAAATTGTCGTTTTACTATAATATGCAATTAATGTTTTAATATCAGCACTATAATTAATAACATCACTATCCGCTAAAAAATCTTCTGATTTTTTAATTAATTCATTAACAGTCATTAATTACCTTCCATTTTTAAACGTTGTTCTTCGTTCATTAATGCTGTAATAATTTCATCCAAATTACCTTCCATAATTTGGTCTAATTTTTGCAAAGTTAAGTTAATGCGATGATCAGTTACCCGGTTTTGTGGATAGTTATAAGTCCGGATTTTTTCACTACGATCACCGGTACCAACGGCATCTTTTCGTAAATTACCACGCTCCTCATTAATTTTTCGTTGTTGTTCTTCGTATAATTTACTTCTTAAATGTTGCATTGCTAGCGCTTTATTATCATGTTGACTACGACCATCTTGGGAAGTAACAACGGTTCCGGTTGGAATGTGGGTAATTCGAACCGCTGAATCAGTAGTGTTAACGTGTTGTCCACCAGCCCCGGAAGCTCGGTAGGTATCAATTTTTAAATCAACTGGTTTAATTTCAAAATCAACTTCTTCAATCTCGGGAAGAACTGCCACAGTAGCAGTTGAAGTATGGACACGTCCTTTACTTTCAGTTTTCGGAACTCTTTGAACACGATGGGCTCCCGATTCAAATTTCATTTTTGAATAAACCCGGTCACCTTTTAAAATGAAAGAAATTGCAGAAAATCCACCTGCTTCTGAATCATTTTCCTCAATCACATCAATTTTTCAACCTTGCTGTTCCGCATATTTTAAATACATCCGATACAAATCACCGGCAAAAATATTTCCTTCGTCCCCACCAGCAGCTCCACGAATTTCTACAATAACATTTTTTTCATCATTGGGATCTTTTGGCAATAACATTATTTTTAATTCTGCTTCAAGTTCTTCTTTCGCTACTTCGGAAGTTTTTATTTCTTCTTTTGCTAATTCAATTAACTCTTCTTCTTTTTCCGTTTCTAAAATCAATTTTGCTTCTTTAATATTTTGCAAAATATTTTTATATCGCAAATAAACATCAACAATGTCAGCAATTTGTGCCTGTTCTTTTGAAAGAGCTGTCAATTTTTTAACATCCTTAACAATTTCTGGATTTACTAACTCTGTTTCAATTTGTTGTTTTCGTTTTAACATTGTTTCTAAACGGTCAATTGTTTTCTGATTCATTTTCTTCCCACCTCAAATTACTATTTAATACTTAACAATTATATAATATATCTTTTTAAAGAATAGTAGTTATTTAAATAATTTATTAATTATCAATTGCAAATAAAATAAGAAATTCAGGCAAAGAATTTCTTATTTATTTTCATTTACAATTGTTTGAATTTTTGGTAAATTAGCTAACGCATCAACTCAAGAAAGGCGGTATTCTCCACTTTCAAATGTTTTTTTAACAGGGTGCTTTTTAATAATTCTCAAACTTACTTTAAAAACATTAACCCCCACGACAACATAATCACCTTCTTGTAAATTTGATTCCTTAAATAAAGTAAGGCGCGAATTCATTGGTAAGTTTTCAACAAAATGAACTTTTTCTTTGTAAACAGCTTTTGGTTTGACACCAGTAAAGAAAATTGCTTCGGCATTTAACCCTGATTTATTTGGCATAAGTATATCCTCCTTCGTTCTTAACATTATTTAATATTATTTTAGATAATTGGTAATTTGGATAAAAAGGCAGGAATGTGCTTTTTATATCCATAGAATTTTGCTTGAATTTCTAACAGCTTACTACTAGGTTTAATATGTCCTTTTTTTGATAATTCATACTTGTCTTTTCCTCATTTAATAAAGTAATATGTATCACAAATAACTAATGAATGATATTTAAACCCATTACGTTCATCAACTTGCACAAAATTATCATTGCGAACTAATTGCTCTTGATAATAACTGAGTTTCAGATTATCATGTTCATCGTATTTAACTGATGTTATTTGTAATGCTTTAAACCCTTTTTGATTGACTTCAATCACAATAAACGGATGTCGAATTGGTGTTAATCCTTTATTTTTATGTCAAAAAACAACTATGTCTCCTTCCACAATACTAATACCCTTATATATGTCTTTTTTTCGATTCAAAGCCATACTAAGATTATATCACTCTTTCATTTCCCATTACAAAAAAAGAAGTTGTTAATAAACAACCTCGTGACAATGGCGACAACGCGCTTCATATTTATCTTTTTCACCAATTAAAACAATTGGATCATGGTAATTAGCAGGTTTCCCATTAATTAATCGCTGTGTACGGTTGGCTAAATTACCACATTTAACACAAATCGCATGTAACTTTTTAACTTCCTCTGCCTTACTCATTAATTGTTCAACATTTAGAAATGGTTCAGCCCGAAAATCTTTATCTAAACCATTGACAATTACAATAATTCCCTGATTAGCCAAATCATCTGCTGCTTTCACAATTTCGTTATCAAAAAATTGCACTTCATCAATCCCTACCACATCCGTATCAGGTGCTAGGTTTGCTAATAATTCTTTGGTATTATTAACTGAAATTGCTTTAATTGATTTTTGACTATGACTAACAACATTATCATTACTATAACGATTATCAATTGCTGGTTTAAAAACCTGAATTTTAAATTTTGCATAACTTAAGCGCACAATCCGGCGAATAAATTCTTCGGTTTTTCCGGCGAACATACAACCCGTAATAACTTCAACTCACCCAATTTTAGCATTTCTATTCAAAAAATACATTTTAATTTACCCCCTCCACAACATCATTATTAATAATTAAATTATCTAAATCCTTGATAATAGTTGCCGACCAATTCCAGTTTGGCATTTTAATTCCACTTGCTAACAAATGGCCACCCCCATGGTATTTTTTTGCAACCTTATTAACATTATAGTGACGACTACGCATACTAACACTAACAAAATTTTCAGCTTTATTTTCGATAAAAAATAATCAAATTTTAATTTCTTTAATATTAGCTAAGATATTAACCCATCCTTTAACAAGATCATATGTCATTTGATGCTGCTGCAACATCTCATCGGTAATTTTAATATAACCAACTCCCTGGGCACTAATTTCAACTAAACTTTGTAAGTAATTTTTAAACTTGACATTATTTCATGGTTCCAAATATAAATTTTGATAAATTTCTTGGACATCAAAACCAGTTGCTAAAAGCTTACTTGCTAGAATTAAAGTTGCACTTGTGGTGTTACGAAATAAAAAACGATTTGAATCAGTAATAATTCCGGTGTATAACAACCGAGCAGTTTGGGGTGAAACTTTTAATTTACTATGAAAAACTAACTCACTCACCATTTCGGAAGCAGCGATTCGTTTCGCATCCACTCAGGAAAGATCGCCATAAGGAGTATCATCGGGATGATGGTCAATTTTAATGACTTCTTTAGCTGTTTGCCAATACAAACTATCAATCCGTTCAGTATTAGCAGTATCAGTGACAATTACTAACGCATTTTGGTAATCCGCAGCGGTTAACTTTTCGGGAACCCCTAAAAATGATAAATTATCATTGGCTTCCCCATCAGTTAAGACTTTTTTAGTTGGATAATTTTCCTTAATAAAATTAGCTAACCCAAATGATGAGCCATAAGCATCCCCATCGGGAGAAATATGACGTAAACAAATTATTTTGTCGTATTCATTAATCTTTGCTAAGATCAAATCCATTTTTTCCTGCATTTTTAACATCTCTTTTCTATCTTAGATAATTCCTAATAGTTTTTGCGTTTCTTTATCATATACCAAAACTGCTCCTTTTTCAAAATAAATCATTGTTAATTTTCGTAAATTTAATTGTTGATAATCAACAATTAATTTAAAAATCTTATTATGATGGGTTTCAAAATAACAAACAATGGCTCCTCCTGATTTTTTAACAGTTTTAACACTCCCTTTAAAATGTAAAGCGGTTTCTTTATTATATAATTTTGTCTTTTCAAAGTTAAGATACTTTGGATTAATCGCAATTATATACTCTTGATCATTTGTTAAAGGTAAATTAGCCGCTTTAATGATAATATCATCTAATTGTATTGTTTTGTTGGATAAATGATAAATTCCCCGAAAAATATTTTCGGAAGTTGCAAACATTGTTTTGTATAACTCCAATGTCATTGGCGTAGTTGTTGCTTCCACTTGCGAAATCACTTTATAATGGTTTTGTTTGTCAAATAGTAAAAATCCATTAACATAATTTTTTATATTTTCAACATTTTTAACAATTACCAGAACAGAGATTTGCGGATTATAACTTTTAATATTATTAATAATATTATATAACTCATTTGCTTCACTCTGCGTTAAATTATCAAAAGTATGATGCAAAACAATTAATTCTTTTTTAGCTAATAATGCATTAATTAACCGAATTTTGGTGTGGTCAAAACTACTTAAATTTTTGGTTAATCTTAACCAATTCATTTTAATATTTAAATCAAACATCAGTTCTTTAACATAGTTATAAGCTTGATTAGAAACACTTACAATTTTATTTTTAGCTTTCTCAATTAATTCGCTGTAATCCTCTTTTTTAGTAATAAACGTGTCATTTAACATTGCTAAATGATATTTGTGAAAATATTCAATAACTTTTCCCTTGATAATTGAAGCTTCATCGGGTAATAAAGTAACAATTAGTTGTTCTTGCTTCTCATTATATTCATATCACTGATCATCTGAGAGTTGAATCCAAGTTTTTAAAAGACTATTATTTCTTTTTTTTAAAATTGCTTTTAAAATTTCCTTTTTTTGACTATCTTTCATTAAAATATTAACTACATTAAAACGGTATTTTTTTAATGATTTCCGGGCTTTAAAAATGTGGTAACGCTGGTAAACAATCTCTGTTCGTAAAATTTTAAGATATTTTTCACAAATTAGTTTTGCTTCATTAAAGGCAAAGAGTTTAACTTTTAATTTTCGTCGTTTAGCAATATATTTACAATCACACGAATAATCTAATTCTGAAATATAATAAATTTTATCTCATAATGCTTGTAAAAAAGCTAAGTAACCCTCTTGAATTCGTAATTCTTCTTTTTTTAAAACATAAGTTTTGACAGTCTGAAATAAAATTCCCGTCACATCTTCTTTTAAGACTTTTTTAATCTCTTTTTCATGGAAAAGTTTAATTCCATTCCGGTAGCTTTCCATTCATTGCTCTTTAATTTTAATTGAATTATAAATATATTCTTCAAGAATTTTGTCAACTTTATTAATTAAGTCTTTCCGATACTTATCATTATCCATTGCTAATAATTCACGATAAGAATACTTATTTTTTAAATATTTAATGGTTGCCTCATGTAAAAACTTTGGTGTTTTTAAAATATTATAAGTTAATCGTAATTTTGTTGGTAAAAATCCTAAGCGGAAAGCAGCGGGGGGAACATAAGCAATCTTACGTTCTTTTGTTAATAATGTTGTAATATTTTTTTTATTTAAATAAATTGTCCCTTTATTAACCTTTTTCTTTCCTAATAAAAATTTTAAAAAGTAACGTTGGCTAATTTTATTTTCAAAAAAAACGCCTAGGGATTCTTTATTATTAATTTGAAAAGATAAATCATTAAAAATAACTTTTTTATATCTTTTATAAACAATATTATTAAACTCTAAACCCATTTTTCCACCAACATTCTATTTATTCTAAATATACAATATTATACCGAAATAAGCAAAAAAAACACCATTGATAATGGTGCTTTATTTATTTTATTCTGATTTATCGGCAGTTGCGGGTGCTTCTTTTTTATCTTTAGCATTTTTTTTGTTTAAATCTTTTTGTGCTTTTGATAAACTGGCAGTTTGTTTAGCAATTTCTTCTTTTTTATTAAATTTAGATTTGAAACGTTCAACTCGTCCTGCTGCATTCGCAAATTGTTGGTTACCAGTGTAGAATGGATGACATGAAGAACAAGTATCAACTTTAATTTCTTCACCTCTAGTTGATCCACTCATGAATTCCGTTCCACAAGTAGTACATGTAATTTTAGTATCAAAATATTTTGGATGGATGCCTTTTTTTGCCACAATACTCACCTCTCTTATTAAGATTAATATACTTTCTTGGTATATTAATTTACGACATTTATTATAATAACATATATTTTATTAAAAACAATAGATTTATTTGTTGTTTTTAGTTGGTTTTTGTTTTATTATTTTAATTTTTACGCTTATCAGCAATTATTATTTAACAATTTTTGCAAATTCTTCAGTACTAATTCTTTTCCGAGCAAAAGTTGCCCCGTTTGTTTTTTCATCATATTTTCCCAGCGCTAATAATAATACAGTGTGTTTAATATCTTTATCAATATAGCCAAGTTCATGTAATAAATCGTCACTATGGTGAGCATTAAAACCCCCAATTATTGTTGTTCCAATTTTTAAATCAGCCGCTTGTAGGGTCATGAAAGCAGTTGTAATATAAACTTGACTATCAACATAACTAGTTAAATTATCATGGTTTTCTAAATACTGGCGATATTTTTCAATTGTTTCACTTAATTTCTTTTCATCTAATGTTTCGTTCCGGTGTAAACGGCTTCTTAAAAATTCATCCGAGATTAAATAACTTGCATTATAACCAACTAAACAAACCAAGGTATCACATTTTAAACCTTTTTCGACATTTGACCCGTTTAAAACATCATATGCAAATTTTGCCTTAATTTCTTTGTTTTTAATCACAACAATATTGCAAACTTCTAATCCCATTGAACTAGGAGCCATTCGCCCTGCTTCAATAATTGTTGCTAATTCTTCGGCACTAATTGCTTTGTTATCATCATATATTTTAACTGTTTTTCTTCATTCAATTGCATCTTTTACTGACATTTTACGTTTCTCCTAACTTTATTGCTTTTAAATTATATCTGATTTAATAATTAAATGCACCTAAAAACATTGCATAACAAATTTCAATTTCTCCTAATTTATATTTTTCAAGAAATTCCTTAAAAACACTATCTTTTCTTAAAATTGGGAGGGGCTTTTGATAACTCATTAAATTCATTTCTGTGGCATTAGTAACATAATATGAAAACTGGTACAGATATTTTGCCCCCCATTCTTCTGACAATAATTTCGCACGCTCAATGACTTCCATGGCATTCCGAACATCATAAAAACGAATAATTTTTAATAAATGGCTAGTGTTGATTTTATTGGCTTTTAAAATTGTTCACCGGAAAATTGGGTTAACAACAATATTATTAAAATCTAATTGTAAAGTAACATTACCGGGGGTTTGGTTGAGGTGTAGTCCCCATAATAAAAGTGGACACCGAAAAACTTTTCTTTTTTGAAAAACACCTTGGACATATGGAAACGCCAGTTTTAAATCACTATTATTTCGCTTTATCATCAAGTTTAATTTACTATAAATGTTAGTAAACTTTTTTAAAATAAAAGTCAAATAGTCATCAATTCATAAATAAATATCAGCTTTGAAATATTTTTCCTTTTTAAATTTTTGAATTGCTGTTAATAACTTATTTTTTAAACTCGAAATATTTAAAAAAGGGTATTTTGCTAATAATTTATTAAACACCTGATCATTTCTTTGGTAGTCTTTTGTTTTTTTAATTACTCATAAAGTTTGTTGCAAGTCTTTTTTAAAGGCCGGATAATATTCAAATTTAAATGGCTGTAAATTAATTGTTTTTCCTTGTAATAAGGTTTCAAAACTATAATCACCATCAACAGTTAATGCATATAAAAGTTCAAATAAATTAATAATTTTACTTGATAAATAACTATTTTTCGTAAAGAAAATATCATCAGTTTCTTTTGATTTAATTAAGTTGTTAAGATTAATCTGGTTATCAATTTCTTCATAACGATAAAACATCCTTAATTATCTCCTTTGCACTTCCTCGTAATACTATTTTCTTATTTTTTTAGGATAATTCAAGGATTTTCTTTGAAAATATTGGTTTTTACTTTCAAAAAAATGAAAAATATTTGGTATTTTAAACCAAATATTTTTTTACTATGTCAAACTAAAATAAAATTGGACTTTATAGCGATAGTCATAGGAATTTGTCATATACCATTTATTATTTTTAAAAATTTTTCCTTTATTAAAGTGACTATCATTACTATCAACTAATAAGTTTGCACTAGTTTGATCACTGGCGAAGGCGCTGGTGACATCAGTTCACTTACTTTCATCTTTATTATTAGTTCCAATGATATCACGCCGAGTTCCCACAAATTTGTCGGTTTTACCCTTTGTACTAACATCAATTTGAATGCTGAAAGTCACTACATATACTTTCGTATCCGCTTTATATTCTGCTCTAATTTGGCCATGATCAGGGAGATTAACTCACGAACCATCTTTAAACTCGGCAGTTGCTTTATTATCCTGGTCATAAATGATTGTATTAAAATCATTTTCTAAAACCTTAATATCACTATATTTTTTAATTTCCGAACCAGTATTGGAACTGGCTTCATAATCTGCAAGTAACTTAAAGACAATAGCTTGTCCACTCTTATCGTTTTTAACAAACTCATTGTAATCAACTTGTTGACCACCATCTTTAATGGCATTGGTTAAATTATTAAGAAACTCATTTTTATAGGCATCAGAATTAATCGCATCAGAAGATCAGTAAGTAATATCATGATAACTAAAACTATGATCTTTTGCCAAAATATCATTGCTACTATCATCTAAGGACATTACTGAACGTTGGGCATTACAACTAACAAGGGTGATTGGTAAACTTCCACTAATACTAATTGCGGTTAATAGACTAAGAATTCGTTTCATCAAGGTTCACCTCTCTTAATCATGATAATAACCCGTCTGTCATTTTTGAATTTCACTATCAAAAATATTATCAGCATAATTATCATGTGTAATTAGGGCATTAATTTTGGCAATCCGTTCTTCTTTGGCTGGGGTTGGTTGGTATTTGGTTTCTAAAAAGGTTTGGTAAATCTCTTCAATTAAGCCAAGCCCGGTAATTCTTCCCCCCACCGCAATTACATTGGCATTAAATTCTTCGACCGCTTGACGGGCCGCAATTAAATCACGGACAAGAACAGCCCGAATATTTTTTGTTTTATTGGCAGCGTTTGAAATTCCCACCCCTGTTCCACACATAATAACTGCTTTATCAACCTGGTTAGTTGCCACTAAACTAGCTGCTTTATGGCCAAAAATTGGATAGTGTGTCCGCACAAAGTCATAAGTTCCACAATCAACTACTTCATAGCCAGCTTGACGTAAGAAAGTTACCATTTTATCTTTAATATCAGTGACAATATGATCACAAGCAATTGCTACTTTCATCTTACTGTTCCTCCTTTAATAATTCACCTAACATATCAGTTCGTACTAAATGACGACCCCCCGCAAATTCCGTTGCGAAGTAACGAGTAACAATCGCTTTGAGAGCTTCATCCCCAGTTAATTCAGCACCCAGGGTAATAATATTAGCATTATTATGTTCTCTGGTCATATGCGCTGAATGTTCATCACTTAATTGGGCAACAATATTATTTTTAAATTTAGCGGCCACCATAAAGCCACCATTCCCAAATTCATCAATAATAATTCCCCGGTCCGCTTGGTGGTCATTAACTAATTTTGCAACTTCAAAACTTGCCTCAAAAATATCCTTGGGAACCTTATTATTAACATCAATAATTTCGTATTGTAAATCAGTTAATAAATCTTTAACCATTTCTAAATGGCCAAGAAATTTGTTGGTGCCAATGGCAATTTTCATATTATCCCTCCTTTTTTTCACGATAAATATCTAACAGATTATTAATTAAATCACGCAATAATGCCGTTGTCATTAAATGGTCTTGACCATGGACCATAATCATTGTCACATCACTATAATTTCCCTGCGCTTCAGCTTGCAGCAAATCGGTTTGGCGTTGATGAGCAGCATTAATTGCAGCTTCCCCTTCGGCAATTTTCTGTTCAGCTTTTTCAAAATTTCCCTGCTTTGCTAATTTCAAGGCCCGTAAATAACAACTACGAGCATCTCCTGAATAAGCAACAATTTCTAAACCTAATTCACTAATTTTTTCTTTTGTCATTACTAATTCCTCATTTTCTATCTTTTGGTTTCAAAATCATTATTAATATTAATTTGGAGTTTTTTAATAATATTGATAAAAACAAAGTTATTAATAAGAATCAAAATGATACTAATAAAATAAATTACGAGACGACTGGTAATACTAGTTGTTTCATTATTAAAACTAGAAGTTAACAATAAAACTAGGTAAACTGTTGGGATAGTGATTCCTAACAAGAATGGAAAAACAAATAATCATATTCAACCATACGACGATAGTTTTGCTAAAAAACTATCATATAATTCATCTGGTTGACAAGTTACAAATGGGTAGCGACTACGGTTAAAACAAAAGGGCACACTATAACAACAAATAAAACTCCCAACTGCTAAACCAAATTCAATTAAGAAATCTAATCATAACATTTGACTAGTTTTTTCTTGCCCCGCAACAGCATAAAAGATCGCACAAATGATAATTGTTGTTACTAATAAAATTGCTGTTCATAGCAAGGAAATTTTTCGTCTCGTTTTCGTATTCATTGTAATTCTCCTCTTTTCTTGTGATTAATTTGCTTCTAAATGGTAACCTGGTAAATTTGCTAAAATTAAGTCAATTGCTTGGTCAGGATTATTGGTGCAATCAATATATTGTTTACCCTTAGTTTCGACAATTTTAACGTTTCAAGCACTCGCATCCCGTTCAATTTCATCAATATAAACATTAACTTGCGGTGATAATACCACTAAGTCCATTTCTTTCATTAAATTGCGGTGGCTACCATATGCGGCTGAATCAATTACAATATTTTTAATTCCCCGGTTGGCAGCACCTTTGTTAGCACTAGCAGCAAACATTGCCGAAGTTCCAGCCCCATAACAAACAATTAAAACATGATATTGCTCCTGTGTTGTTAAGGGTTGGCTAACTGGTTGGTCTTGTGCCACCACCCGATTTTTATTAAATTTAACCCCAGCTTTTTTAGCCGCTAATTTTTCAGCTTTTAATTGTTGGTTTTGGGCAATTAAAGCTTTTTTTGCTTCAATTTTAGCAGCTTTATTATTTGCCCGTTCCGTTTTAATTTCAGTTGTAAATTCTGCTAATTGGTTAGTAAATAGTAAACGTTTTTCTTTATTTAAGTCTAGTTTTGACCCCAAGCGCAACCGCGCAAGTGTAAAGTAATTAAAGTGCATTGGTTTGGGAATGCCTTTTTCTTGGGCTGATTTAATTTCCTCGGTACATGTTAAGCGATCCATCAATAAGACAAATGGCAACCAACAAATAAAATCAACTAAACATAAGATTCCCCAGAGCACCACAGCTTGCCATTGGAAGGACGTTCCCAGTAATAAACCAACAATGGCGGGCATTGATCAGGGCACATCAACAATCGCTCCGTTCATTCCTAGTGTTTCAATAAAGAATTTATAAATTACCACGTTAATAATTGGTAAAATCATAAACGGAATCATCACAATTGGATTTAAGATTAGGGGGCAGCCAAACAATGCTGGTTCATTAACTTGAAATCAAATTGGAATATAAGAGGCAAAACCAACAGCTTTTAATTGTTTTGATTTTGCAAATAAAATTAGTAAAATCGGGATCACAAAGGTGGCCCCAGTCCCCCCCATTGTTGAAGTAAAGTCATAAGAAAATTCATAAGTTAAAGCCCAGTGGGGATGACCACCTTGGGCAAAAATTGCTTGGTTATCAGCAAGGTTACTATACATAAAAGGGGTAATAAATGGTCTGGTAACTGATGGCCCATGGACCCCAATAAACCAAATAAAGGCCGTTAAGAATGCCATCGCTGCTAAAAATCCATAGGAATCAAGGCCACTAAAGACTGGCTTAATAGCTTGGAAGAGCGCATCGGTAAATGACATGTTTAAAATACCAATGAAGATATACCCAAATCCTCAATATACCAACACTGCTAGACCATAGGGAATAATATCCGAAAAAGATTGCGAAATTCCCTGCGGAACAGCTTTCGGTAATTTAATTGTTCAGTTATATTTGACTGGTAAGTAAAAAATTCATGGGATTGTTAACCCAATAATAATCCCCGTTAGCATCCCTTGGGCCGCTAAGTTCGAAATAAAGATGCTAGCAAAGTTTTCAGTTTGACTACCATCATTTGTTAAAGTAAATGTTCCCGTTACTGATAACATAAAAACTGCCGAAATGGCGGCGAACATTACCATAATAAGATTCATTTTACGATTAGTTGGTAAACCCTGGTTAATTTTTTCAGCTAAGGCTCTTGCAATCCCAGCGGTAAAGAAGATTGAAACCAAGCCCATTGTAAAAACATAGATCCGGTTTAAACATTGACGGGCAACCAGGGGATACCACGCCATATTGCCTTTAAATGCGGGAGGAACTCACATAATAATACCAATGATTGAAGAAAAAATAATAATTGGTAAAGTTACATAAAATCCTTCCATTAAAGAACGCAAATACTTATTCCCAGCAACTACTCTTAAGACAGGAACAAGGTGTTTATTCATTCAGGATTCCATTTTTTTATTAAACGGTTCTCTGCTAGGAGATTTTTTTGTACTTTGCATGTTTCTTTCCTTTCTATTTACTGTAATGGAAAATATCCATCTACTTATGTTTTACTCCGAAAATGATAAACTTTCAACAAAAATGATAATTTTTTTTCAAATTTTTATCAAAAAAAATCAAATGAAAGAAATTTATTTATCATTCTTACCCATTTGATTAACTATGCATCGGTAGTGGCAATTATTTTATGAATTGTGATTTTATTACTAATTTCTGGGGAGATTTTGTCATCGGTAATAATACAGTCAATATCAGATAATAAAGCTAATTTGGCAATCCCTACTGAACCAAATTTTGAACTATCAATGAGTGCAATTTTTTCTTTACAATTATTTAATGCGGCAATAATTGTTTCCGCTTCATAATCATTATTATTATAAATCATTAGTTCATCATTAATGTTAGTGGCACTAAAAATTCCCTTGGTAAATGCCATGTCCTTTAATTGTTGTTGCGCTTGAGTTCCAAAAAAACTCCGACTGCGGCGCCGAAAATTTCCCCCAATCATCATTAAATTTCGAATGTTCTTATTTTGGGTGGCAATCCGAAAAACTTCTAATGCATTGGTTGCTAATAACTTAATTGGCTTGTTAATTTCTTTCACAAAATATTCTAAGGTTGTCCCTGGTGACACAAAAATAACATCCTCTTCGGTTAGTTCTTTTACAGCTTCTTTGGCAATGGCAATTTTTTCAGCAATATTTTTTAATAATTTTTCTTCCCGGGTCGTCTCATATTTTTTCCCATCGGAGTTGTCAATAAACTTAACAGCCCCAAATGATAGTTTAATATATCCTTCCAGTTCTAATTCCTTCAGATCCCGGCGAGCAGTAATATTTGTAATGCCAATTTCATCAGTATAATTAAATAATTCTTTTGTGGTAATAAAATTTGACTCTTTAATTTTTGACAAAATCTTTTGCCGTCTTTCAAATTTATGCATAATAGTTCCTTTCATATCCTTTCTTATAATCCAAAGCTATAAATCATCACAACTGTTCCTTGTTTTGATTTTTGATAACCATCCGGATTATTATCCCGGGCGCTAATCTTAATATTAAAATTAATTCGTAATGAAAATGACCCTGGTGTATTTTGCTCATTATCAGCAATATGTACTCATTGGGGATTAGCCGGATCATCACCTGCTTTTAAAGAGTTTTTATCAACCTGGTACTGAAAACTTAAGTCATTATCCATTTTTTGGAATGATTTTGTTTGGTCAGGACGGCTATTATCATCAACATAAACTAACGAATTTTGTAAATCACTAGTAGTCTTTAATTCATATTGATAAAGAACATCTTTGGTAAAAGTTGCTAATGGTAAATAACAATTATCACTAGTAGGATCAGCACTAGCTGAACCATAACATTCTTCTAATACTTGCTGAGGGTTAAATAAAAAGAATGCCTGGGCAAGGCTCACATCAGAATATTTATTCACTGTTGCTTGGGTTAAACTATTATTAAAAATCCCCTTGTCATAACTTAAATCTCACTGGGTCAAATCTTTCGCTAACCGGTGATAACTTAGTTTATTTCCACAAGCAACCACTGCTAAACTAGGCAAAGTGACTAATGTTAATGATAATAATGAACATAATATTTTTTTCATCTTATTTTTATCCTTTTCCTGACGAATTTAAAACCTGCATTTTTTCTTTGGCAACCAATTTTGTTTGGTCAATTGCATAACGCCCAAATTTTCGAGCATCATAACCCGCTGGATTTTGAGCAAATCATTCTCGCAATCCGTTAGCATTTGCTACCTTTAAATCAGTTCCAATATTTACTTTACAAATTCCCGCCTGCACTGCTAATCGTAATTGGTCATACGGTACTCCCGAAGAACCATGCAATACTAACGGTTGGTCAACCACCGCGGCAATTTCCTTAATCCGTTGAATTTGTAAATTAACTGGTCCATGGTAAATGCCATGCGAAGTTCCAACCGCAATTGCTAAACAATCAATTTTAGTTTTGTTAGCAAAATCCACTGCTTCCGAAACGGTTGTATAATGGGCACTTTCGGAATTACGATCATCTTCCTTTCCGCCCACATGACCAATTTCCGATTCAACTTCAACTCCCCTTGCATGTGCATACTCAACAACGGCAATTGTTTCGGCAATATTTTCCGCAATTGGTTTCAAAGAGGCATCTAACATGACCGAAGTATATTGAGCATCAATTGCTTTTTTAATTAATTCAACATCAAAACCATGGTCTCAATGTAAAATAACAGGAACGGTCGCTGATTTAACTGCAGCATGGCCAATTGCACTAACATATTCAAATCCCATATATTTTACAGCTGATTCAGTGGCCATAATAATAACTGGTGAGCGTTCTTCTTCCGCTGCTTCAATAATTGCTTTTAACATTTCTAAATTATCAAAATTAAAAGCAGGAACTGCATAATGGCCTTCTTTTGCTTTCCGTAATTCGGCTTTCATTGTTGTTTTCATTATCCTAAGTCTCCTTCTCAATATTGTTGCTATAAAAATATTATAATCTTTATTCTTATAAAATTTGATATTTTATGATAAAAATTTATCTTTTTTAACTAGAAAAAAACACAAGTTTAAAACTTGTGTTATTCTAATTCCGCATTTAACTTATTTAAAATAATAGTCACCGCATCCATTGGTCGACTGAAAGGTGGTGAATAAGGTAAGTCTAAATGTTTAACATCACTAATTTTTGTTTTTGATCAAATTAGGGGAATAAAAACGTTAATTCGCATTGCCGCACGATGGTATCCTAAGATTTGTGCTCCTAAAATGATTTGTTCTTTGGTATCATACACTACTTTAATCGTAACTGGTTTTGCTCCTTTAACATAAGCGGTATGATCTTTTGTACTAACTGTGATTGTGTCATACAAATAACTCATTTTTTTTGCATATTCTTCCGTAAAGCCTGTACGAGCAATTTCTAAATCAAAAATTTGTAAAATCATTGTCCCCATTGCCCCTTGGAAGTAATCATCTTTGCCAGTTAAAACATTGGCTAGAACTTTTCCTTGTTTAATTGAGATGGTTGAAGATGGAATTTGCATTAATGAACCATCAATAATATTTTTAGCCAGTACACAATCTCCGACTGCATAAACATCAGGAATATTTGTTTCTAACTGGTCATTAACAACAATTGACCCTTGGGGATTCATACTAATTTCACTATCAGCTAAGAATTGGGTATTTGGAGTAAACCCTAAGGCACAAATTACTAAATCAACATCTAACAGTTCCCCAGTTGCTAATTCAATTTGATTAATCATTTTATTTTTAACATGGAGTTTTTTAACTTTAGTATTTAGTTTTAGCTCCACACTTTTGCGTTCTAATTCCATTTGGACTGCTTCGGCAATTTCAGGATCAACTAAATCTTTTAACACTTGGTCTTGTTCTTCAATTAAAACTACCCGTTTATCATTGCGGGCAAAATTTTCACAAAACTCTAAACCAATTGGTCCCCCACCAACAACAACCACTGTTTTAATTTTATCCGTTAATTCTTCACGAATTTTAACCGCTGCTTCTAAAGTCGCGGGGGCATAAATATTATGAGCATCATTTCCTGGCAAGTTTAACTTATCTAAACTTCCCCCAACAGCAATCACTAATTTATCATAATGATCTTCAATTGGTTCTTTTGTCATTAAGTTGATTCCCTTTACTGTTTTATTAGGAAAATCAACATCGGTAATTTCATAATTAGTATGAACAGTAATTCCTTCTTCGCTAAATTTTTCAACTGTTCTGGCAATCATAATATTGGCTTCATCAAAATTTTTACCAATATAATATGGAATTCCACATCTTCCTAGGGAAGGGTAACTCAGATTTTGATAAGCAACAATTTCAACCTTGTCTTTTAAATTTCTTTTTAGTTTACTTGCGGTAGTCATTCCCGCCGTAGCACCACCAATAATAATAACTTTCACTATGTTTTCCTCTTTTCTAATTTTTAAAATTATTCATTTTGCTTAGTTTTTCTTTTTTCTTCTTTCTTTTTGTGGACCTTCGCTCTTATTTTACCAAATAAAGTCTTTCCATTAAACAATAAAAGTTCATCACTTTCTAAAGCATGCGTTAAGCGTGCGGCAATTGTTGTTGCTTGAACTCCTCCGGTAACATTAACTCCTGTTCGTCCCATATCAAAGAGACCATCCAAAGCACCAATAATACTATAAACTGGCATGTACAATGCTCCTAATCCTAGGCCTCCTAATACTCCAGCTGTCACAACACTCGCTGTCCCCGGAACGCCAGCAATTCCTAATGATGCAATGACTGTTACCAATAAGGCAATAAAGAAATGGGCAATCGTAAAATCATATAACCCCGCGCTCATAATAAAAGAGACAATGATTCCTGACTGCACTCCGGCACACGCTGTTAACCCCATTGTTGTTGATAATGGAGCAGAAATTCCGACTAAACTTTCCTTAACTTTAATATTATTTTTTAAAGTATCCATTGTAATAGGTAATGTTGCATTGGAAGATTGGGTTGAAAACCCTTGGATTAATGGGCGAACAGCATATTTTCATCACTTAATAGGATTGATTCCAAATATTACTAAGGTAATAGTATGTCAAATTAAAGCAACAATTAAACATAAATAAGCAACCCCAATGACAATTCCAATTTTACCCAGATAACCAATTGGTCGGGAAATTATTGAATAAGTAATCATCGACATTACCGCATAAGGCATCAGTTTAATTACAAACATTAAACATGACATCACAATTGTTCATCATCTTTCAAAACCATCTCGAATCTTTTGCATATCCTCAGGATGTTTTTTTGCCGATTTCTTCACAGCTAGTCCAATTAAAGCACCGATTACCATTACCGGAATGATGGCAATTCCAATAAAAGCACCAATAAAATTCGAGGGAACATATTCCCAAATAATTTGGGGGAGCGGTTTGGAAGCATCACCATCATAATTACCACTACCACTAATTGTAAAGCCATCACCAATTTTAAAAGCCCAGCCAATAAAGAAAGTAATGGTAAAAGAAACAGCGACATTTACTAATAAAATAATCACTGTAATGATAATGCCCTGGCGGGTTTTCTTATCATGCCCTGGTCTGGCAACTGCTCTGGCAATTGCTAAAAAAACCACGGGAACTGTCAGCATTAAAATGGCATTAATAAAAATCATTTTAAATAAATTAACCCAAATTGATAATTCGTGGACCCATAATTGGTAAATTGGATTGGCCACCGGATTAGGAACATTCGGATCGACTCAAGGGTCAATCATTGAACTACTTGGATGATCACTATTATAAGGAAAGCCATTGATAGCTTGAATCACAACACCAAACCCTAAGCCAATAACTAACCCAATAATTACCCGGTACATAAAACGAATTTTAGTTTTTTTAATAAAAATTCATAGTAGCACCATCAACCCAAAAAAGATTACAATACTAACTAAAGATTGTCATTGGGAAATTGCCACAAAATCATGTAGGGGATTACTATTATCACTTGCTAAAAATTCCATTTAATACCTCCATAGTTTTTGAATAGTTCAATTATAAACTATTTTTAAGTTTTATTTTAGTCTTTCCCCAAGAAAAAAACTATTAGCAAATTTATTGCTAATAGTTTTCTTTTCATCATTATCCTAGTCAATTACAAATGGTAATAATGCCATTTGGCGACCTCTTTTAATAGCTGTTGCTAACATACGTTGGTGTTTAGCACAAGTTCCGGTAACTCTTTTTGGCAAAATTTGGCCATTATTTGACATGAATTTTTTTAGTAATTCAGCATCTTTATAATCAATATAAGTCATTTTATTTTTAGTAAAATAACATTGTTTTTTAAATCTTTTAAATTTTGGGTTCATTATAGACTTCCTTTCTTAATCTCATAATATCGCATCATCCCCATCAAAACTAATTGGTTCATCATTATCATTTTGGGGATTAGGTGTTGACTGTTGATTTTCACCAAAGGTAATATTATCAAAGTCAACATTATTTGGAGTTGGAATGCTATCAACATTAGTAGTTGAATTAGTATTACGAGAGTCTAAGAATGACACACTATCAGCCACCACTTGTACAATAGTCATCTGTTGTCCATTATTATTATCAGTTCTAGTTTGAATTCTACCATCTAAAGCAATTAGTGAACCTTTTTTTAAATAACGGGCCATGTTTTCAGCAACTTTATTTCAAGCAAAACATGGTATAAAAGCAACTTGGTCATTAAATGAACTATTAACTGCCACTGTAAAAGCAACAAATGGTTTTCCATTAACTGAATTTCGTAATTCTAAATCTCTAGTTAATCTTCCTACTAAGGTAACTCTATTTAACATTTTGGTTGTACTCCTTTTATAATTTACTGATCTTTTTTAACTGGATTTTCTGATTCAGCAGGTTGTTGATTGTTATCAGGGCGGTCTCATTTTTTTTCAAATTTTTTACCACCAGGTTTACGATCATTTCTTTCGGCTTTGTCGTTTTTTACTTCTGTTTTGGCATATTTTGTTGATTGAAGATATCCTTTTTCTTTTTCTGTGTTAATTACTAAAATTCTTAACACATCTGGTTCAATATGACTAATACGAACAAATTCATCAACATTTTGAGCTGTTGTATTAACAATTAAAACTGTATAGTGTCCTTTTTTTCTTTTTTTAATTGGATAAGCTAGGTCCATTACTCCCCAGTCACCAATTTCTTCAATTTTTGCACCATTATTTTCTAAAATAGCATGCAATTTGTTTTGTAATGCTTTAAGATCATTACTTTCTGGGTTTAAAATATACATAATTTCGTATTTACGCACTTTAAAATTTCCTCCTTATGGTCTATTGGTCCTTCCCGGACAAGGAGCTAATAATTCCAAACTTTATATTATTAACTCACAACAAATTATACATTATATTATGATAAAATATAATATTTTCCCAAAGTTTTTAATCAATTATGTCTTCCATATAAGTTACTTTAATATTATCCTTGCTCCCCGGAAAATAATGGATTGCAATTTCCGGAGCATATAATTCCACTAATTGACTATCATCGTAAATTGGGCTTAATTTATCCGGATTTTTTTGATAATTTTGATATACTTCTAATAAAACCCTAGTTTTAAACATCTGGGGAGTTTGGACTAACCCATACTCCGATCGATGAACTGTTTCGATAATTTCTTTATCATTAATCTTTTTAATCGCATCATTAATTCTCAACAAGGGAATTAAGGTGTCATAGTTATTTGCAACAAAGTCATTTAACATCTTATCAATAAAATCATTTGTTAAATAGCACCGCGCTCCATCATGAATTAGAATAATATCATTCATAATCTTATTGTTTAATAAACAATTTTTAATGGTATCAACCCGTTCATTACCACCAATGGTAAAAGTAATCTTATGGCTATCCTGGTATTTTGGTTGCAAATAAGTAAAAATTTCATCATTAACTCCCACAATGATTTGGGTACATTTTTGATCATTTAAAAATGTATGTAAAGTTGTTTCAATGATTGTTAAATTATTTGTTAATTTAAATAATAACTTATTCTTTTTACTTTGAAAACGTTGGGAATTACCAGCTCCCACAATAATCACACTATAAGTAGCATCCATTATTACAAAACCTGAATTTCATTTTTTTCTGCATATTCCATGAAGTCATCTTCTCAAACTGAGGAAATTACTTCACTAATATGTTGTTTTTCTAATAAATATAAATCTAATTGTGATTTATAGATTCCAAAACTCAAAGTCACTGGTAATTCATTGGTTGCAATCATCGCATCAAATTTGGTTTTAATCTTATTAGTTTCTTTGGTAATTGTTGTTTGTTTTTGTAAAACTTCTTTATCAACAGTAACTCCACAATAACCAATACAAATTGCTTTTTCTTGGTAAAAATTATAAACAAAAATTTTGGCATATAGTTTCCAATCAAAAGTATCCTGGGATTCATTGGGAACTAAGATCCCATCCTGAATGATTTCTTCTAACCCATAAAGAACAGTTGCCCCATTTTCCCGAGTATATTTATTTAACCGTTCTTGGTAAGTTAATAATCGCATTGATTTTTCTAATTCATTGTGCGCAATTCAATTAAAATGCTTATCAAATTTTTCGGTTAATTTATCATATTTTTTAATTAAAATCTTTTCAATTGCCCCCAAACATTCTCAAACCTTTTCAACAGTAGCATGAATAAGGTCAAAACTAAAAACATTTTTTCCTAATAGTTTATCAAAACCAATCTCTGTAAAATTAACAGCATTCACATCGGATTGTTTAATATCACGACGTAAAACATTGGAGAATGTTAATAACCCTTCGTTTTCTTGAATGCCATATTTTTTTACAGCATATCTTCTTCACTTATTAGGTGATTGTAAAACTTCGCCCACAATTCCACTTGGTTGAATATCAAAATCAACTGGTCGTTCGGTAATTCGAAAATCATCATTAAAACCAGTCTCTTCACTACAAATTAGCGGAAAATCAACTTCCAACAAGTTAAACTCCTTAGTAAAACGTTTTAAAAGTTCAACTTTAATTAAGGCAATTGCCGCAATTGTTTCTTGTAAAGTTAAAATTGAAGAATATCCAATGTGGATTCCGTGTGCCATAAAATCACCTATTTTCCTCGTGGACGCATGTGGGGAAATAATAAAACATCTTTAATTGAATCTTGTCCTGTTAATAACATTACTAACCGGTCAATACCAATTCCTAATCCTCCCGTTGGTGGCAGTCCATATTCTAATGCTTCAATAAAATCAATATCCATTTCCTGAGCTTCATCATTTCCATTGTCCCGTTCTGCCAACTGACTTTCAAAACGATTATATTGTTCAATTGGATTATTTAACTCTGAATATGCATTGGCATATTCGCGACCGTTAATAAATAGTTCAAACCGGTCAGTAAATCGCGGATCACTAGCGTTGGCCTTTGCTAACGGCGATACTTCAACCGGATGTCCATAAATAAATGTTGGTTGGACTAAAATTGGTTCAACAAATTCTTCAAAAAATAAGTTAATAATATGCCCAACACTAGTATGGAATTTTTCCACATGAATGTTTTTTTCCTCAGCTAATTTTTTAGCATCCGCAAATGACATTTTTTGTCAAAAATCAACTCCGCTTGTTTCTTTAATTGCATCAACAATATGTCAACGTTTTCAAGGTTGTTTAAATGAAATTAATTGACCACCATATTCTGTTTCATCAGCATTCAAAATATTTTTAGCAATATAGCAAATTGCATTTTCAGTTAAATCCATTAAGAAATTCATGTCTTGGTAAGCAATATAAATTTCAACCGTGGTAAATTCGGGATTATGTCTAGTGTCCATTCCTTCATTCCGGAATAATCGCCCAATTTCATAAACTCCTTCAAACCCCCCAACAATTAATCTTTTCAAAGGTAACTCAGTAGCTACTCGTAAATAAAATTCCATATCTAAAGTATTATGGTGGGTAATAAATGGTTTCGCAGCGGCTCCGCCGTGAATTGCTTGGAGAACCGGAGTTTCAACTTCTAAATAGCCTTTGTTATTAAAATATTCACGCATCAAGGAAATAATCCGGCTTCTTTTAATGAAAACATCTTTGGTTTCTGGAGACATAATTAAATCAACATAACGCCGGCGATATTTTTCTTCAATATCACTCATTCCATAATATTTATCTGGTAATGGTTTTAATGATTTACTTAATAAATGATATGCTGTTACCCGGACAGTTAATTCACCAGTTTTAGTTTTCATCATTGTTCCCGTTACTCCAATAATATCACCTAAATCTAAGTCAATAAATTCTTGGTATTTTTCTGCTCCGATCGCATCACTGCGAACATAAATCTGAAAAGTACCATTTTGATCTTGTAAAGTAGCAAAAGTTGCTTTTCCGGCTTCCCGAAACATTCTAATTCTTCCCGCAATACTAATTAAAGCTGGAACATCCATTGTTTCTAGTTGTTCTTTAGTATAATTATTGAACTCAGCATGCAATTCTTTACTAGTATGTGTTCTTTCAAATTTGGCAATGACAAAAGGATTTTCCCCCTTGGCAATTAATTTATCTAATTTAGCGCGTCTAATTTTCTCTTGCTCACTAAAATTTCTATTATCCATCTTTTTTCTCCATTTCTTAATAATTATTTACTCATATTATAAGAATTATTATAATACTCAATATAGTCATTTACAACATTATCTAAATCAATTCTTGATTCAATTCGTGTAGCTCGTGCTTTATAATCTGTCGCATTTGGTTTTCCTTTAAAATAAAAAGCTAAGTTTTTACGCATTTCACTAATTGCAATTCGTTCACCTTTTAAAGCAATTAATAAATCAGCATGGCGAAAAATTACTCGTTTTCATTCGGTAATACTTGGTGGGGCTAATTTTTCACCGGTTGCTAAATAGTGGTTAATTTCTTGAAAAAATCAAGGGTTCCCTTGCACGCCTCGGGCAATCATTACCGCATCACATCCAGTTTCATCTAACATTCGTTTGGCATCTTCGACTGTAAAAATATCACCATTGCCAATTACCGGGATTTTAACAGCATCCTTAACTTTCTTGATTCAACTTCAATCAGCTTTCCCACTATAAAATTGATTGCGTGTCCGCCCATGTACCGCAATCGCTTGGGCTCCGGCCTTTTCAATTAACTTGGCAACTTCTACACAGTTAATATTCTGTTCATCTCATCCTAACCGAATTTTTACTGTTACTGGTTTTGAAACAGCTTCGACAACAGCCTTCACTACTTGATAAATTCGCTCGGGATATTTTAAAAGAGCAGCTCCCGCTTGCGATTTAATTGCAATTTTGGGAGCTGGGCAACCCATATTAATATCAATAATATCACAGTCACTATGCTCATCGACATATTTAGCTGCCATCACAAAGGTTTCTAAATCAGTCCCAAAAATTTGCATTGAAATGGGATGTTCAAGAGGATTAACTTTAATCATTTCAATTGTTTTTTGATTTTTTTGGACAATTGCTTTATCACTAACCATTTCAGCATAAACTAACCCGGCCCCTAATTCATGCGAAATAATTCGAAAAGCTTCATTAGTTACGCCTGCCATTGGTGCTAAAATTGTTTTTGTTAGCAATTTAATTTTTCCAATTTGCATTTTTATCGGCGCTCTCCATTAACATAATAAAAATTATCAATTTCACGAAAAATAACATCAATTTGTTGATGAGTTCTGATTTTAAAATATTGATAAATCAGTTCAGCAACTTCATTTTGAATTCCTTTTCGTGATTTTCATTCGACTGTCACAATAATTTTTGGTGGTGTTTGGTCCTCATTTTCATTCGCAGTAACCCAAAGGCTAGTATCGTGTCAAACTGAAACCCGACTAACATCACAGTTAGCTAATTCAGCAATTTTATTAACCATATCTCTTTCAAATTCAATTGTTCATTCTGGCTTCGCCCCTTTAATTGTAATAATTGGCATTAAATCATCTCATTTCTTCTTAATTGTTATTTTTTCAACCTTAATTATCTTAATCAAAAAAAATAGTTTATTCAATCACTTGTCTAAACTATTTTTAAATATTTTATTTATCCAAAACTAGATATCCAATTTGGGAATCCGTTGCTCAAACATTATTTTTCGGTGCCACTTCCACCCTAACTTGATATTTTAAAGTTATTAAATATTTATTTACCTTATTAATAAAATCAACTTGTAAAGATTGGAGTTTTACTTCGCTAATATTTCAAGTTGAATTATTAATTGTAATGTTATTAATTTTAAAATTATTTGTTAATTGATTATTAAAAATATCAAAAACCATTTGATTTGCCACACCATTTTGATATTTTAAAATTTGTTCAATATCACCTTTGCTTAAATTGCCATGATTTAGTTGATAAATATAAGGTGTTAATCTTGCAATCTGATTTGTTAACTGGTGGGGACCTTCTGCCATCCCGGTTAGTTTTACTTTAAAAGTAATTTTTTTTAATTCTAAGTCAGCATGTTGATGATAAGTTTCCTGATCATAAATTCCAAAGAAACCATCTAAATTATAAACTTCGTTAAAATTAATTCCTAATCCACTTTCAGCTTTATCCGTAATGGTGTTCAAATCTAAATAAAGTTTATTCCAATCAGCTGTTTGGGGATGGTCTGTAATTAAAGAAATACTCTCTTGGTCAATGGTTGATTTGGTGTAAAAAAATATTTTTGAACTAGCAGTTGTTAAGTCAAAATGATCAGAAATTACTGTTTTAAATTCTTGACCTAAAGTTGCTAACATTCAACTTCAATTTAATTCTAATTTATTTTTTTGGTTTTTACCGTTAAATATACTGTTGCCATTTAATTCTCATTGATAATTAGCAATAAAATTATCCCAATTTTCTTTTGTTAATGCTAATTTTGAATTGGGTGTTTCTTTCTCGGGTTGATTATTATCACAAGCAACTAAATTAAACGTTGCTGTAGTTGATAATCCAATTACTCCTAATATTGATAACAACTTTTTCATTTATTTCCGCTTCCTTCCAAACTCTGGTGCTAATATTTTGCTTGGTTTTGTTAATAAATGATAATGATAGTTAATATTAGTTGCTAAGTAGAATTATCTTAACATACGAACTTCAAGAAAAGTATTATTTAGAAAGATTACTTTTTTCAAAATTATGAAATAATAATTAATTATCAACCATTTATTAATCATTAACTTTTAATGCATAAATTGGGTTAATTTTTTGCATTGAATATCATCCAATAATAAAAGTAATAATATAAATTCCAAAAACAATTAGCATTACTAATGGCACTAACCATCATGCAAAGAATAATGGTAAAACTCACGTTGAATGATAAGCCAGATAATTAATAACCGCTTGAATAATATACCATCCTAGTGGGAACCCAATAATAAACATAATGGCAATGATTGGTAAATACATTCCAATAACAATATTAGTAATTTGCATATCACTATATCCTAAAACCTTCATTGTCGCAATTGTTTTGCGATTTTCATAAATAACTAAATTACTTGTTAATAAGATAATAACAAAGGAAATAACTAGTGATAAAACAGCAAAAGCAATTAAAATCATATTAATAATTGTTGAGATTTGACTTAGTAATTGTTGATGAACATAGAGGGGCAACACATTAGCCGTGCTTCCTTCCCCATTAACTGAATAACGCAAACCATTATATTCACCACCATTTAGTCCAACAGTAGTATAGTCTCCATATACAGAAGTAACGGTGTAGGAATTAGTAATGTCCGCAACATTATCTACTTGCGATAATTTCAAATTAAAAATTGGAAATTCATGGTTAAAAATTTTTAAAATTTTTGCTGCATTTAAATCAGTTTTACTTAGTTTAACTAGTTCGCTGAATGTTTTTGGCAGCTTTGTAAAATCAATAAATTCCTTAATTATTTGATTAGTTTTATTAAATCATTCATTATAAAAGATTTCATATAATTTTGTTTGGGTTTTATCATAACCTAATAATTTGTCAGCAGCAGTTTTGCTAATATAAGCACGAGGGTCGCCATAGCCATCATAAATTCCAGCGACCTTAAAATTATAAGTTTGTTCATCATTAATTTGGGTAACATTTCCATTTTGCACTTGGTTAGTAAAAGCTGAAGGACCGCCAATATTAAAGAAGGCCGGTTGTCCCTTTAAATTTGGAATTGAATCAAATTGGGTATTTCCTAATGCTAAAGAAACATTTGTTTCGTTAACATTTGCATTTGTAATATTTGAAAAATTAATATCATCTAAGGCTAACTTTTGAAATTTCCCCTGGTCATTTTTATATTCAATAATTCGCCCATTTGTCGACATTTTAATCATATCTCCAACCCGTAAGTTTAGTTGTTTCGCCACTGTTTGATTAATTACAGTGTTAATTGGTGTTGTAGTTAAATCCATCGGAGTTGTTAAAAGATAATTTAAGGGATGACCATTGACATCATCCAACTGCATGTAGGAAGGACGGTGCAGTTCATCCTCACTTTGTAAACCATATACTGTAATTTTATAAGAAGAATTATTAAACCGTTGGTCAGTTGTCCCACGAAAATATGTGCCTAATTCTTCGTGGTTAGGATCAAAGGGGACGGTATTAAATGAAAGGTTAAACTCTGTGTCTTCTTTTTGAAAGGCATTGGCAATTTGTTGCTTAATAAAATATGGAGCTTGACTATAAGTTCCCTGGGCAACAGCTTGGCCTATACTTCCATAAAAAATTGTCATAAACCATGCTAGAACTTTATTTGACCATAAAACTTGCTCACTTGCTGATAAATTACTTCATGAATGATTAATAATAACCTCTTCATTTTCTAAATGAAAATAATGCTTATTATCCTGGGGATTTTTTTCAAATAATTCCGGTGAAGTCAATTCTTGCATAAAACCAGAATTAGCTAATAAATCTTTGCTAACACTTTCCCGGTTAGTATCCAATTCTTCTTTGATATAATCATTAATTTGATTATAATCAATATCTTTTGGACTAGTCCCCGCTGTATTTGGCAAGCGAAATTTATACCGAACATGCATCGCAATTGTTGAACGGTATGTACGATAGAAGGTTCTTAATACTTCATAGTTTTCTTTGGTGTAAAAACTCGCAGGATTGGCTTGCATAATAAAATTATATAATTTCATTCCATCTGGTCAGGCCGACCCAATAATGAATCCTCCTAATGAAGGTTCATAAAAAGTTGTGCGATCTAATCCATCTAAAAAACTCTTTGTAAACGATTTTCATCCTAAATAAGATAATTGGTTCATTCCCAAGGTAGTAATTGCATCACTAGCATTGGGGTCTAACGCTGTTGGAGCATAATATTCTTGATTGATCTTATTTTCTAAAATCCCCGCTAAAATTTCTTTGGTTTTATCATCACCGTAACGGTCCGGATGGTAATAATCAAAGCCAGCCCCCGTGGAAGTAGTATAATTTCATTTTGACAGCTGGGGGTTATATGTTCTAAACATACTCATTGGCATATTAGCTGCTGGCATTGCATATTCAACAGCTGATTTATAGTTCATCCCTGTGTAACTAACTTTTTGATTATCTGCCATGATTTTTGGCCCAATTACCGAAGTTGTCATTAATGTTGTTCCTAATAACATGGTAAACCCTACGGAAGTCATTTTCCCCATTGAGGAAGTGAACAATGACATTCAAAAACGATGATAAAACCCCGCTTTATTAACTGATTTTTTCATTGCCCGTTTAACAGGTCCCATTTTAACAATTTGTTCAGATTTAATTAGTTCAATTGGATTAGAACGAATAACAATACCGGTAATAACCATTGAGATTAATCCTAAAAATCCAAATGTTAAAATTAAACAATAGATGAAAGATAAATAATCAATATAAAAACTACCAAAATTTAGATTAAAATACTGAGCAAAAATATTAACTGTTGTAATTTGTAAAAAAGATGCGGGAATATAAACCAGTAAGCAACCAATTAAAGAACCAACTAACGGAATTGTTAATGCAGTACTCATAATTTTTCAATTTGTATAACCCAGCGCTTTAAGAATTCCAATTTGGACTTTAGCATTATCAATATTTTTTCTAGTAATTAAAGCAATCGTAATTCCTGAAATAAATAACACAATCAATAATAATAAAGTTAATAATGTTTGATAAGCATTAACTGTTGTTTCCAATAAACTAGTTCTGGCAGCAAATCGATAACGGTGGTCAAAAAGACTATAGACCAACGGGTCACTTTTATTAGTAGTACTTAAATATGATTTTTTGATATATGTGGAAACTGCCGCAAGATTTCGGGCATTGGTATTAGAACTATTTCATTTTCCCACATAATAAATTTCGCGATCAGCATTGGAACTAATTGTTAATTTTTCAGTTGATTTATTATAAAGTCAATATCCTCCATTTGATAAATAACTATCATTAACATTTCATGCCAAACCAAATTGGCTAGGATGAACATAAATAATCCCTTCTCGTTTTTTATTTGGTAATGGTGTTGTCTGATCAATAATTGGTGTGACAAAATCAGCAGAAATTCCAAAGCCAGTAACATAAAACCAATTATAAGTATTGTTATTTTTAATTAAGTCCGTTCCGCTTCCCACTAATAAAGTTTCACCTTTATCATCTGGCTGAATTCTAATCACCGAACCAATCTTGATATTATTATTGTCAGCAAACTCTTTATTAACAACTGCTTGTTGACTAATAGCTACCCCTGAGTGAATTAGGTTCAGATCTTCACCAATATTACTTCCCCTAATTATTACTAATTTATCAATTTCACTATAATAATTAGCTGTTATTGTTTTTAAAATTCGGTTGTGCTTATTATTTGGTAATTCAAATGTGCGAGATTCAACTCGACTTCAAGAAAAACTATTATTAATATTCTTTGCAATATCATTAATAGTTATTTGTTCTATGTCTTCTGGTGTTTTCCCCGTTAAACTACCAATATAATTAGTATTATCTAAATCAAATATAAAATCATGTAAATTTGATTTTTCATTTAAAGTTTCATATTCATTGATAATTCGATTAGTAGTAACTCTCATTAAGGTAAAAATTAATGAAGATAATAGAACTAATAAAATTAATCCAATAATTTGCGTTTTGTTTCTTCAAATTTGTTTAAATGAGTTTTTAAATAATAAAAATGACTGTCTTCGCATTAAACATCCTCCTTCTTTTATTATTTTTAAAATTCATTAAACTTATTCAGTTAACACCTCACGTCAACCATTAATCTCAGGATTATTTTTTTTAAAACTTACTTTTTTAATTATTACTAAACTTTTTACAATTAAAAAAAGTTGCAAATTATTAACCAACAATTGTTCTTCGCTAACTAACTCCCCGAGTTCTTCAAAACTAAAAACTAGTTTTTGATAATTAAGACAATCGCTAATGCTAATAAAAGTATTGGTGATCGTTATGATTTCTGTTAAATAATTAACAATAAAAATCTTAACTAAATAATTGTTAAAAATTTTTTTATGATTAACATTATTAATTAAATAAGTCAGCCACCTAACCATAATTTTTTTTAAAATTAATTGTTTGTGATTTAAAAATTTAACAATTGAAATAATAAAAATTACATAAGTAGCAAAGATAATTGCAGTTGAGAAAATATTTTTATTTCCCAGTTCAAATATTAAGACCACTTTGAAAAAAATTAAAATAATAACAAAACCAGCCAGACCTAAGGTTAACTGTCGAATTTTTTTAAAAATATTTAATTCCTGAAAAATCACACTACAACAAATAATGAATTGCATTAAACATAATAATGTAAATAAAAATTCACTACTTTGATCAAAATCACAAATTGCTAATAATCTAATACTACTTAACTAGGTAAATAAATATAATCCTAATTGATAACAAACAAGTTTTAACTTTAGACCTTTGTTATTAATTAGCAAATAATTATTAAAAAAACGGCGATTCAAAAGAAACGATAACTTTAAAATCGTTAAAAAGATTGCTAACCTTAAAAACAATATAAAAATATCTTTGTGATCCATTAAAAAATTAAATGTTGAATCTACAACAAACATCCTCGTTCCGTCCTCTACCTAAGTTATTTTTTTAATTTATCTATAGTAAGAGCATTATATCAAAAATATCATTCCCAAGCAATTTTTAAAATTAGATGCAATCTCTTAAATTTAAAAAATAAAATAAAAAGTATTTGAAGAGTTACTAATATTTTTATACTTTCACTTTCAAACACTTCTTTTTACAATAAGTATTTTTGTAGTCGTCCTGATTCAATGTTAGTCCGTCCAACTTTCGCTTGTTGACAATCATTTAACATTACAGAATCGCCTGTAAAATTTAAATTGATTTTACTTAAAATTTGGCCTACCCCATAAAAATCTACGGGAACCTTTTCTGCTTCAAACTCGCGAATTTTTTCAGCAGTAAAGCCAAAAGAAACTGTAATTTTAATTTTTTCAAAATGATGACGATCCAATTCCTGTCGCAATGCTTTAATTAAATGTTTATTAACACCATAAATGTTTTCTCCTTTAAATTGCTCTTCTTTCCCAAGAAAATATTTATCGATTAATTTTTTGGAAGTATCAACACGAACTGTATATAAGTTTGGAAAAGCACGTGCCGCCTGTAAACTATCATTAATGACATCATTATTATAATCAACTAGTGCTGTAATATTTTCATCGGGGAAAACTCCTTGGTAAGCTACTAATGTATCAATTAAATTACCATTGAAAGCTTGAATTAAAGAATGGGGCATTGTGCCTACTACTTTGACAGTTGGATCACTAATTTTAGTAATCATTGCTGGAGTTACAAATTTTCTAATTCCTCCTATATAAGCCGCATAACCATCATTTTCTTGATTAATTCAATTATCGCTCCGGTCATTCATGTAAATAACTTCTTTTGTTTTGGCTGCTTGGATAACATCCGCACAATTAGTAGCAATACTACTTTGCCGAGCAAGAATTCCATCAATAATTCCTTCTAAAAAACCAAATTGGTAATAATGCCCCTTAATTTTTAAGACCGGTTCAAAGGCATTGACAATATCACCATCTTTTAAAGCATAAATTTCTAAACTCTGGGGATCCTGGGCGTTAGCACGCAAAAGTTGTATACATTCATCAATCCCCGCTAAAGTTACACCATTATCTCATTGAAAAAACTGCATTGTAATTAAATCTGTCTTCCGGTATTGTTCTAAAATCTTACAAGTTTTTTCAACATAAATTGCATCATAGTTTCTATTGAAAGATTTGCACATATAAAAACCTCCTAAAATACTAAATATCTTTAGTATCCTTTCTTTATAACGAACGATAATAATATTGTCAATATTTTCAAGGTTTTTTTTGAAAACACTTGACTTCCTCATCCAAGTGCTAAAATTAGGGTGTATTTCTTAGGAGGTGAAAACTATGAAAAAATTTTTTGCGGTGTTGCCCTTTGAATTAGCACCAATGGCTTTGGGAATTTTAGTAATTGGGAATGGTTGAAATATGTTTACAAGGAATCATGGCTTTCATTTTAATGTTGAATGATTATCATATGTAACTTTTAGTATTGCAGTTGCCTTTATTTTATTAGTAGTTATTAAACTACTGGTAAACTTTGAAAAAACTCATTATGAATTCGTTAAAAAGCCCGATAAATTATGGCAATTAACTTTTTTACCAATGGGGATTAATGCTATTGGACGTTTTATTTTAACAAAACAAAATCTAACTTCTTTAACAGTGGGTTGGATTTATCAAATTGGAATAACAATTTACTTTTTAGGATTTTTATTAGCCGTTGTTTTTTGAATTTTTTGAGTATACCAACATTTATCGCTTTTTAAATTAAAGCTTACCAATCCATGTTGATTGCTACCTACAATTGGTTTAATTACTTGTAATATTATTGACATCAAATATCTTGGTAAAAGATATCTAACCTTTGTTCAAATTTTGTGATACATTGTTTTAATTTTATTTATTTTTTTAGTTCTGTTCATTTGATTAGGATATTTATTTTTTAATCGTCACAAAGAATTTTTAGCTTCGTTTTTAATTCTCCTAATCACATTAAATGTAATTTTATTATTAACTTATAATTATAATTTTGCTGCAATTGAAAAAAATCAAGACTCCAATATTATAATTTTAATAATTGGAAATATTCCATTAGTTGCTAGTTTCTTATTTTATCTCTTAATCATAAAAACATTATTAGAAAGAAAGTTTAATATTATTTTGGTATCTTATATATTTCCGTTAGCGATTTCGGCAGTCGGAAAAAATATGTATGGCGAGTATCTGGCAACTATCATTAGCAGTCCTACCCGCCAAGAAATTTTGATTATTTCGTTTCGGTGTTGAGCAATTATTGAGCTTTTAATTGCTTCAATAATGTTTATTTATACATTTGCTAATTTATGTGGTCGGTTTTTTAAAGCAAAAATACTAAATTCGCATGCAAGTGAATCATTAACTTAATTTTAACCTTTCATTAAAAAAACATCGCCAATAAATTTAACCTTCTTACGATTCATAAATTTACTTTTGATGTTTTTTAAATTATTCAGTAATCTGGGTAACTTTCCGTCTTTTGATAGTATTCATTGCTACTAACCAAGAAGTTCCTAAAATTACTGTGATAACTGCCAAGGCAATTAAAGGACCCTGATAGTCAATTGGAATGTCAATTACTATTTTAAATAATGAATATAGTAATAATCCCATTCCTTGTCACGCTAACATTGATGCTAACCATGACACAATGAAGGTAATAACTATTGCAATGACATAACTACCCATAATTGCAAAATTAATTTGGCTATTCTTATAACCAATTGCTTTCATTGTTAAGATAATTGGCATCACTTCATCAATAATAACCATTACTACGACAGCTAATAAAATTAGAACAATTAAAGCAGTTAAAACTTCAAACAAGATCATTGAATTATTCTGTTTATCAAGCATATCATCAATTGAGGATTTTAAAATATTTAATGGTAACATTGAGAAATCAGAAGTTGCACTAACTAGGGTTGCACTAACAGCTTGTGTTTGTAAATTAGTTAATGCTTCAAGAAGAGTTTGACCAGGACTAGCAGCAATTGATAAATTATTACCAATAAATTTTAATTTAGAAATTGAATTTGCCATGTCATTTAAATCAATTTTTCCTTCATATAAATGTTGTTGGGAATAAAGACCACTATAAATATTTTTGCTTGGATCATTCGGATCAATTGTGTTAGGAACAAACAGATTATTAATTAAATTATGATAACCAGTATAAATGTTGGCACCAATTGTATCGTTTTTAATAATTCCTTCAACTTTAACATTTACCCCAATTTTATTTGGAGTTGCTGATTTAACTTTAATAGTATCACCAATTTTGTATTTACCATCTTTTGCTAATTTAATTGAAATTATCCCAGGAATAGTATTATCACTACTATTATAGTTAGCAAATATTTTTGCTATTTGTTCATTGTTAATTCCTTTTCAACTAAAAGCAGAAGTATATAACCCCCCTATTTTTTGATCATTAGATAATCCAATAATTTGCATATTGTTTTCATCTAAATTGCCATCCGGAACCACCGGTAATCCATAAACTGTTGTTTCATTTGTCGGGTTATATCATAATTCATTAAAGGTAACAATTGTGTTGGCATTTGCTCCCATCATTAGGGAGTTCAACATTAATGATGAAAATGCACTATATTGGCTGGGATCAACATCGCCGGTTTTACCAGAACTACTATTTTGAATTGCTAAAAAGATTGTTTGTAAATCACGCAAATATAAGTGTTGGTTAACATTACCATTAACAACTTGGTATTTATTAAATAAATCAAAATATTGGTCTTTGGCATCTGGCGCAGTTGGATCAATCTTAATAACATCCTGGTGAAATAAATCAGCACTATTATTATTAAAATTAATATCTTCGACATTTTGATAAGTTTGATATTTAAAATCTAGTTTTTGATAAAAATCATCGACAACTGCTAACTTTCCTTTATCGTTACTATTAGTTTTCGGAAAATTGCGGAAAGTTTCTTGGTGGTCAAGACTAGGATTTAAATTATTAAACATCCCACTAACAATTGATTTTCCAACCCCTACCGCACCTAACATTAGAATTAAAATAAATGAAGAATAGAAGAATAAGATGATTACTAAAGCAAACTTCCCTTTGTTCCGGGCCGTGAATGCCATCTGTAATCTTCAGGTAAATGCTTTACCACGTTTAGCAAGTGAACGATACACTAACCCAGTCCGCACTTTTTTGGTTGCTTTTGCACCATTATTAACTAATGATAAGACTGGTTCTTTAATATATAAGAAAGTTGAAATATAAGAAGCAACTGTAAAGATTAACGGAATGACAATAAAGAGAATAATCATAAATCCAGCTGCATAGTAAACCTGGTTATAAGCGAAAGTTACGGTTTTTTCAAATTGACCATACATATAAATTTGTAAGGGAATTGAAATTAAATAACCACAAATAACTCCTAATAAAATAGTGATTAAAGTCTTGACAGTAAATATTCACGATAATTCACTTGTTCGATAACCAAGCGCTTTAAAAATACCTAACTGTTTTCTTGTTTTATTCATTTCTTTTTTCATCACGAAACTAATAAAAACAAAAGCTAAGATAATCATTACCACCCCTAGAATTGTATAGATAGTAACCATCATATTCATTGAGTTAATTGAACTAACTGGTTTTAGATTTCCAAAACTAGTGAAAACGGCTGTCCCCATATCATAAATTGTTTTATCTAGGTCATTAGTAGCACTAAACACATTCTTCAAGGTTTGATAATCACTACCGTTGATAAAATTTACTCGTTGGTCAAGATGAAACTTGAAACTACTTGTTTTATTAGGTTGCTGTCATGCTTTGCTATAAAGTTCTTGGAGAATCTTTTCGTTAACAAAAACTGCCGCATATTTTTTGGCATCGCCAGTCATCGAAAAATCACTAGCTTGCGATAACGTATCAATTTTAGTTCCATATCCACTAATAGTTGGTTGGTCTAATTCTGGAATAATTGTTCCTAAAATTCCAAAATCTAACGAAGAACCAATTTGATAATTGTTATCTTTGGCAAATTTATCAGTAATAACAATTTTATTATTTTTTAAATCGTTGACTCCTTGCGTAATAATTAAATTATCAATTCAAGTTTTCGTAATGGGATTAATATTTTCTGTTCCGTTAGTAATATATAGGTAATAATCCGGAACGATATTAGTACTGTTTTTAAAGACCTCATAGTAGAAGGTTAAATCATAAGAAAAAGCAAATTTATCTTGATGATTTAGCATTACTTTACTATTAACATAATAACTAGCATCATTATAATAATTTTTAAGTTCATCTTTAAAAGTTGGATTAAAAAATTGACTAGCTAAGATTGGCTGCCCACCAGGATCGGTAAAACTTGTGGGACTTTCAGTGTAATTAAAATAAGTATTTAATAATAATTTTAAATCTTGTCCCCATGCTAACTGGGCGTCGGGATTTGTCCGTGGATCACCATCTTTACTTAATAAAGCATTATAGCCGGTTTGACTTAAAATTCCATAATTATTTGGATCAGATCCCTTATCAATAATTGGACTAATCCCATATTCAGTTGAATCATCAACAAAATATTCATAAGTAAAATTATTTTCAAATTGCGTTGGCTTACTTACTAAACTATAATTTCATTCATTTGATTGTGCTTTTATTTGATTATTTTTCCCCATTAATTGTAAGGGTGAGGCTAACATTCCGATAATAGCCATTGAAATAATTGTAACAAATAAAATTAAACCAATTGTTTCAATTCATTGTTTTAAATAAGTCCGCAAATAACTTTTCAAAACTTTGCGCATATTAAAACTCCTTTTATTTAAGTAAAATATTTTTGTTTCGTTCTTAATAATTTTTTACAGTCTAGAAAGTTATTGCTTAGTTATTTAAACTCTGTTTTCAACCGTTAATAAAAATTTTTAATGCTTTAATTGAAAAAGTCATTTTTACTTTTTCATCATAATTATCATAGTCAACTGCTAGAGTTGGATCAGCAGCCATTGTTTTATAATTTTTAATTAATCTTAAATTTTTAAAATATGAAAATAATAATTCAAAAGTATAAATTGTTTTTAACAATGCTAATGTTTCTTGCTGTCATTTAATAATAAAGATTTCTAGCCAATCTTTGCAATTATTTTTTAATTTAATTAAATTTAGCAAACGACGAAGAAGAGTTAACACTAATCCTTTTAAAACTAAATAATTTAACACTAATAAAAAGATATATAAATAACTTTTTAAAATATTCGAAAGAACACTTAATAAAATTAAAGTAGTTAGTTGATTTAAAATTAAACTAAAATGAATTAAAAATATTACGGGTGTTAAAACACTTATTAAAAATAAAATCATCGTGGTTTTTGCCATTTTGATTAATAAATCATTTTTGCAAAAAACTCCTAGCATTAAGCAAATTCAACCAGGTAAAAATAAATATAAAATATATAAATATGAAATATAATAAGTGCTTATTTTAACATCATTAAAATTTTTATAATGAAAAAAACTCATTAAAGTATAAATTAAAATAAAAAAGAAGAAATTTAGATAAACAAACAAATGCTGATGGTAATTAAATGATTTTCGATAAACTAACCATTTTGTTTTTAAACTTAAAGTAACAACTGCTAATAAACAAAAAAGGACAATAAACAAAGAATAATTAAAAATTGCCAACGGATTTGTAAATAATCCAAAATTATGATGATTATTTTCAACAATTGCTTTTAAAAAAATTGGATTAGTTTCGTTTACCATTTTCATACCCCTTTCTTTATCCCTTAGTAAACCTTATTATATCTTAAATGAACTAATTAAGTCAATTTAAATAAAAAAGATAAATTATTTAGGAATAATTTATCTTTTTTTCCACTAAGACCAATCAATTTCGCTTGGTTTTTTAGGATTTGCGTTATGTTTAATTTGATCAATTAAACCATTTCGCACATGAATAACAGTATTTCCAATATCGGCGATATTTGGGTTATGGGTAACAATAATTACGGTTGTTTTATATTTTTTATTAACTTCTACTAGAATTTCTAATACTTTTCGTCCCATTTCTTCATCTAACGCCCCGGTTGGTTCATCTCCGAAAAGAATGTCGGGATTTTTAGCTAAGGCTCTCGCAATTGAAACCCGTTGTTGTTGTCCCCCAGACATTTGGTGAGGATATTTATTCATTTGTTCTTCCATCCCAATTGTTTTAAAAATATCATTAATTGTCATATCTTTATTTTTTGCCTTACTTAAGTTTTCCCCCACTTCAGCATTTTCTTTTGCTGTTAAGTTAGTTAATAAGTTATATTGTTGGAAAATGAATCCGACATTGTCACGGCGGAATTTAGTTAAGTCAACATCTTTTAATAATGACAAGTTATAACCAATCACAAACACATCACCACTGGTTACTTTATCTAATCCAGAAATAATATTTAACAATGTTGTTTTCCCTGAACCAGAAGGACCTAAAATAACAATAAAGTCCCCTTTTTCTAGTTTTAGGTCAACTCCCTTTAGAACTGGTGTTTCTAATTCACCAGTTAAATATGATTTTTTAACATCAACTAATTCAATAACGTATTTATCAGTATTTGGTTGTTCACCAGTAGTTGAAATAATTTCTCCTTTTAAAATTCGTTTTGAATATTGTTTAGTTTTTTTGCGTTGTTCTTTTAATTTCGCTTTAAATTCTTTTAACGCACTGTTATCATGTTTTTCTTTTTTTGCTTTAGCTGGTTTAGCAGCTTTGGGCGCTTCTGATTTTGGCTCAGTAACCTTATCTTTTTGCTCAGCCATTTTAATCCTCCTTTAAATTTAATATTGCTTAAATAAACACTTCTCCAGAGTGCCCTTTTTTAAATATTAAATTTCAATATCTCTATGAATTTTGTAGTAGTTTATAAAAACTCCCACTCACACATAAATATCATACCAAAATTATTAGAAATAGCAACTTATCAATTTTTAGTTATTTTGGTAATATCAAATTCCAGTTGCATTAGAAAAATAAACAGTATCATCTTTGTTAATAATGTCATTAATATAATAACCCATATTTTTTAGATGTGGATAAAATGATTCCTGCATAGTCTGTTCATTAGTAATCATATAAAAAACACTTTCGGAAGCAAAAAATAAATTATTTGTCTGGTCACTAACTAACGCATTAATTCCTCATCATTCATCACTATGATAAATATGTTTTTCCCGGTCTAATTTATATAAGGTTGTAAAATTATCTTTTAAAATTTCATAATAAACACTATTATTTGGCGTAACTAAGATCCTTCTTAAATCTCCATCAATTTCAATTAGTTTTTGCGTACTAATCCCGTGGTTTTTTGATATATACAATTCATTTCCTAAGCCAAAATAAACATTGTTATCAGGAGCAATTGCAATACTATTAACATTTGTTTTAATATCATCAATTGCTTGAATAGCTGTGGTTCCTGATTTTAATAAAAAGGCTTTGGGACCATTATTATTAATAGTAGTTATTGGTGCTAAATAAACATTATCTAGGTGGTCAATTTTAATAATGTTAATTGGAATCGACAATCCATTAATTTCTTTCACCTGTCAACTATCATGTTCTAAAAAATATGTTGTCCCGTGATCACCAATAACAGATGCTGTTCCAAAATAAACATTATCATTCTGATCAAAACAAAATGATAAAATATCTAGTTCATTAACATTTTCAATATGTTGGAAGGCTGTGGTAGCGGCTGGTAATTTTCATAACCCCGCATTATTACTTAAAACATAAACATTATCTTGGTGATCAATTTTAATATCATTAATAATAATATTAGCTGGTAATCCCGCCAATTTAATTGGCGTCATAGTTTTGTTAGCTAAAAAATAAAGGGTACTATAAAGCTCCGTTGTTTTTTTAATAGTAAAATACAAATTATGGTGATTATCAACAACTATCTGGTCATAGTCTCTTAATATTTGGGGATTTAAAATTTGATTAATATTATTCTCAAATTTATTATTCTTATGAGAGTTATTGGTTGTACAGGCCAACATTGTACTAGTACTAATTACTGTTAATGTTCACGATAATAAAAAATTTAAAAGTTTTTTCATTGGTAACCCTCTTTACTATCTTATTTACTAAGTATACACCAAATTATTTTTATAAAATAAAAAAATATCATATAAATAATATTTTATTCCATGTTTGTTGGTTGTGGTTGTTGTGGTGGCTGTGGTTGTTGTCCTCATTGATTAGGTTGCGGTTGCACAGGGCCATATTTCCCAACTAAAATTAAAATTCCGCCAATTAATCCTGAAAAGATTAATGATACTACACCAGCAGCAATATTACTTTTTGCTCGTCCTCTTAAGACAAGTGAGCATAAAATTATAGGTGCAATTTGAACACAGCAGAAAATAATTAAGAAAATTCCCATTCCAATTCCGGTTGATCTAACGATGCCTGGATCAATAGGTTGTGGTCCTGTATTAACAACTTTATCCGCCAGTGTTGCTCCGGTAAAAAAGATAATTGCACTAATAAATAATCCTAACATTGCTAGTCCTGAACAAACAAGCGAAACAATACACCCCGCCATACATAAACCATCTGGTTTTTTAATTTCCATATTTCCACCTTGTGGTGGATATCCTTGTGATGAATAATTTGAATTCATTTTGTCCTCCTTGGTATTTTCATAGATAAATATTATATATATGATAATTTTACTATACTAAGTTTTTTCATATATTGTGATATTTCCAACATAAAAAATGTTTGTATTATGTTAAAAACATTTTTGCAACTTCTTCTGGTTTAATAATATATTTTGTGCGACAAAAATCACACACAATTTCAACATCATTATTTTTTTCCACAATATCATGTAATTGTTCCTCACCTAATAATTTAATTGACATTAGCGCTTTTTCACGAGAGCAAGAACATTTAAAAATAAAGGTTTCTTCTGATAAAACTTTTGCTTCATCATCAATCAATTTATAAATATTATTAAGATCATTTTCTTTAATTAATTTTTCTGTAATGCTGCCAAGATTTTCAACCTTTGCTTCTAAGTAATCGATATCTTCTTCTTCATGATTAGGCAATAATTGGGCAAATAATCCTGCTGCTTTATTAATAGTTCCATCATCATTTAATTTCACTGAACAGGCAATTACTGATTTTATTTGTTCACTTTTTACTAAATAATAAGTAAAGTCAAGGTTAATTTCTCCGGATACTAAATCAATTTGACCGGTAAAAGGTTCTTTCATTCCTAAATCTTTAATTACTTGTAAATACCCATCAGTACCAACCACTTGTGAAATAACATTTTTTTCTTTTTTAATTTTTGTTTCATCAAACTGGGGATTAGCACAAAATGCCCGGATGTGATGGTCAGTATATTCAGCCATAATGGTTCCAATCGGACCATTCCCATTAATGATAGTTGTAATTTTATTGGCTGGTTCTTTCATATCACTCCCAATTAAAATTGTACCAATGGCAACGCGTGCTAACGCAATTGTTGCCAAAGGATTAGTTTCCTGCAATCTAATAATTTCATTTAAACTTTCGGTGGCATCAACAACTGTAATTTTGGTATGATGATTTTCACTGATAACTTTTATAATTTTATCCATTTAATTGTTCTCCTCTTTATATATAATTCTTTCTTAGTTATTGTAGTATATATTAGCAAGAAAGTAAAATAAATGCAAAAACAATTTTAAACCGTATCTTCTTATTCACTTAATGCAATTATCGCATTAGCATATATCTCCATTGCTTTAAATAATTTTTGCAAATCAATAAACTCATTTGGTTGGTGTTCAGTTGTTTCCTCACCTGGGAAAGTTGCACCAAAGGCCACAATATTAGGCATTAGTTTGGCATAAGTTGATCCTTTGGAAGCTACAAGGTCATCTTGGTAACCAGTTACCTTTTGATATGTATTATGCAAAATTTGGATCATCGGCGTGGTTTTGGAAAAATACAAGACAGGGGTATCATTTTCTTCACTAAGATAAATATCTAATGGTTCAATAATTTTTGTTAAACGAGTAATTAAATCAGTCATATTAGTATTTTGAGGATAGCGAACATTAAATTTGCCTTTAATCACTTTATTATCTTGTTCAACCAAGCCTAAACTCATGGTTAAAGCTCCCATTTCAACATTTTCAACCTGGCAATTCATTTTTGCCCCGTCAAAAGTAAAATTATTAGCCATAAACTTAATAAAATCATAACTATCATCATACTCTAATGGCAACCAGGCAATTAACTTAAGTAAATTATGAATGGCATTGACACCTTCTTCCGGAGTACTAGCATGGGCAGTCACCCCGTGCGATGTGATGATTCAAGAATCATTATTATTTTTTATTTTAAATTGATATTGTTTATTAGTATTATATTGTTTTAAAAAATCATTAAGATAGTCGGGTAAATTAAAATTTAAATTTTTTAAAGTTACTTCGCAATAGTCCGGAACAACATTTGAACGTTCTCCTCCTTTTAAATTAAAAATTTGATTAGCAAAATTATTAATTTTTTTATTTAACCAATAAGTAAAAATTCCTTTTTCAGCAAACACAACTGGAAACACACTATCAGGGGTATATCCCATTATTGGTGGTTTTTCTTTACTATTATAGTAATTGATTCCTAATCCTCGCGATTCTTCATCAGTCCCAAAAATAATTCGAATTTTAGTTTTGGGATAATAACCTAAATCTTTTAAAATTTTAATTGCATATAAATTAGCAAATAACGGTCCTTTATCATCAAGAGCACCGCGGGCATAAATTTTATTTTCTATCATAACTGGTTCAAAAGGATTAGTAACTCAATTATTACCAGCGGGAACAACATCTAAGTGTCCAAGCACGGCAATATATTCTTCACTTTCTCCATATTCTAAATAGCCAATCATCTCGTTGAGATTAACAACCTTAAAACCTTGCTGCTTTGATCAATTCAATAAAAATGCTAGTCCCTGAGCCACGCCTTTTCCAAATGGCATATTATCTAAAGCAACATCTTTGACAGTATTAATTTTTAAAAATGTGATAAGATCTTTTAAAAATTGATCATGGTTTTTAATAATTTCTTTTTTAATTAAGTCATCCATTTTCAACATTCCTTTCAAAATTTGTATAAACTTCTTTATTTTTTATTTAAATAAATTTAGAATAATAAATAGAGAAATTTTTATTTTAAATAAAAAGAAGGGAAACAAAATGTTATTGTCACAAAATTTTCCAGCCATTCCAATTTGAAGCTATTGCCTACTAATAATTTTAATTATTTTATTAATTATTTTATTAGGTTATTTTTCATTTTGAATTTTTAAAAAACTAAATCATCATCAAAATATAATTAATAAAAATAATGACTTTAATTTGGATACCGGTTGGTTTAAACATGCTTTGCGTCAAATAATCTTTTTAATTCCCTTACTAATTATTTTGCTTTTAATTTTTATTGTTGTAATGTTTACAATTAGTAGCTTTTAATTAAATCTAATGCCATGTCTAAAACTTTTTCTCCATCAAAAGTTCCATACAAATCTGAACTAATAACATCAATTGGACAATCTTGTTCTTCGGCAATCGGAATCATCTTATCCAAAGCATATCTGGCTTGTGGTCCAATCAAAATACAATCTACTTTTTCTTCTTCTAAATCATCAATTGCTGTGGTAGCCCCTGTTGCTCAAATTTTAGCACTAAGCCCTCTATTATCCGCTGCTTCTTGCATTTTTCTTACTAACATTGAAGTGCTCATCCCAGCAAAACATATTAAAACAATATTCATCTTTATCATCTCCTTTAAAATTTATTTTTCATTTTCAATTTCAGTTTTATAATAATCACTTTTTAATTGACTTGGTTTAACTTTTTGGTCAAAGATTTTGGCGTTAGCAATTATAACAGCATCTTCAAATTTATTATTAATTTCTGTTTGTTGTTTTAAAAAATTACGTTTTAACTTGCTAACTTTAATATCATCACCAACAATTTTTGCCTCATAAATTAAATGATCTCGTTCTTCTTGCGCAGTTATTAATTCTTTATTTTTTATTTTTTTTTGCTGCACTAATTTCTAATTTAGCTCTGTGTTTCAACTGTTTATAAACTTGTAACCATTGATGTTTTAATTCTTTTAATTTTTGGTGTTCAATTTTAATTAGTGGTTTAAAATCAACAACAACTGTTTGCAAATTAGTTTTTAAGTCAAGTTTAGCAGCTTTGCTTTGTTTACGAAGTTCAATTTTTAACATTTTAATTTTATTTTTTCCTTCTTGCTTTGTTGCTTGATATTTATTTCATAAAGTTTGTAATTCAAGTTGATGACTATCCTTAATTTGTTTAATTTTAGTGTTATAATTATTTTTAATTTCGTTAACTAACGATTTATCTTGTTGTTGTTCTTTCGATAATTCTCTTATTTTAAATCTTAACTCTTCTTTTGCTGTTTTAATTTCAGCATTACATTGCTCTTTTAAAGCCAACCATGATAATTTATTTGTTTCAATTGCTTGTACTGCTGCTTTAAAATTATCATCCAACATTACAATATTATCGGTAAATTTTTGTTTATACATTTTTTCTTGGTTTAGTTTTTCTTTTAAAACTTTTGCTAATTCTTTTTTATATGGTTTTTTCTGAGTGTATTTTTCCCAATAAAGGTCATTTTTTAAAGAACCAAAAATTGGGGGCAAAATCCCCAGACGTCGGGCTGTTTTAAATGTATTTAAAACTCCGGTATCAAGATTATTTTCTTTTTTAAATTCATCCATATCCGCAAATTTAATGAATGGGAACCAAATTACCCCGGCAACACAGGCTGTCACAATTTGCAAAATTGGACCTGTTCAATGCATATTAGTAAAGTATCCCAGAACACCAATTGGTAAGGTCCATGGGTTTAACGCGCCGATCGGCATGTGAGCTAAGTGAAAGTGCATTGCCCCATATGCGATTAAAGCAGAAGACAAGGGTGCTAATATTAAGGGAATCCACATCATTGGATTTAACACAATAGGAATTCCAAATAAAAATGGCTCATTAATATTAAAGATCCCGGGAATAATTGCAATCCGACAAATTGTTTTGACTTTTTCACTCCGTGCAAAAACTGCCATTACACAAATAATAATTAAGGTGCTTCCCGCGCCCCCAGTTGTTACATAGTTATAAAAGTCCTCCACTCCAATATTAAAGTTATTTCACAAATATTCACCCGTTTGGCGATAATGGGCAAATGCTGCTTGGTTATCTGGTAATAATTGTGATCAAAATGGGCGAACAATACCATTAATTGCTGAAGAGTTTATCCCAAAACATCACCCTAAACTACCTAATACAGTTACTAGCACAACCCCCCCCCCCTAATTTTCCAATAAAACCTTGGGAAATCGGAGCTGCTAAAAAGTGTTCTAACATAACTGGCAGGTATTTTCACTCTGTTAGTCCAAATAATCCCCTTAGGACTAAAGCAAAAATAATAATTAAGAATAGTGGTGTTAAGGCAGCAAACGAAGCAGTTACTGCTGGGGGAACTGCGGTGGGCATTGGAATTCGTACATTTTTGTCCCGACAAAATTTAAAGAATTCAGTTACCACAATACTACAGACAATTGCCAGTAAAATCCCACTTGTTCCAGCATATCCTCCAAACGGAATATAAGAAGCTTTCCACCAGTCACTAGCTTCACCGCTGCCAACTAAGGGTGTTAAGGCAATAAAAAATCCGACCGAAGAAATAATTGGAAAGATTGGATTTAATTTATAATATTTACATAAATTATAAGCAACGAGGGCAGTAATTCAAAATGACATCATATCAAAAGTAATCCGTTTTGGGAAAATTAAAACACTTCCTAACCACGGATATTTATTATCTAAAATATCACTTCACGAATTTACTGGGAAATTAGCAATAATAATAAAGATTGAACCAACAATTAAAAAGGGCATATAAGAAATAAAGGCATCCCGAAGTGAAGCAATATGACGCTGACCGGCCACTTTTGCCCCTCACATCGCGACCTTATTATTAATGAAATAATCGATTTTTTCCTTAAAAGTTTGATGACTGATACTATTTTTATTCATATTTCATAAATTCTGTTATTTCTTATTTCGATATATTTCAATTAATTCTTGGAACATCACTTGGCTTAGAATGGCGTTGGCTAAATGATCTTGCGCATGCACCATTAAAATTGAATAACTGGTTTTTTCACCCTGGGCTTCTTTTTGAATTAAATCCGTTTGCACAAGGTGGGCCGCTTTTAGTTTTTCATCTGCTGTTTTAACATGGCGATCACTTTCTTCTCAATTACCCTTTTTAGCACTTTGTAATGCTTCATACATATGGGAAAATACATCGCCAGCATTTGAAATAATTTTAAAAGCAATCATTTCAATATCTTTCATAACATAACCTCTCTTTCAATAAACTTAATTATTTAAGTGGGCTCTTAATTCTTTTCTCATAGTTATCTAGTCATTCTTTGGTTGCAATATCATAATTAGTTTTCGTAAAATCGGCATTTGGATTCGCAACATAGATTGCTGGTTGCTTATTTGTGTTAGCTACTACAAATGAAAATTCAACATTGCTAGCCACTCCTCATTCCCCATTGTTTCGCATTGCAATTAAGGAAATTCCACCAACTTCGCCAAACCTTGTTTTTAATTTTTGATGAAAATTAAAAAGAACTTCATCAATAATTTCTTGAACAGGTTTGTTAGGTAGCATTGCCATTTGGCGAACTACTTCATAGGATAAACATCCTTTCATAATGTCTTCGCCTAAACCAGTTGCACTAGCACCACCAACTGTGCTATCAACATAAAACCCGGATCCTGATAGCGGGGAGTCCCCAACTCTTCCCGGCTTTTTCATAAATAAGCCACTAGTAGAAGTTCCCGCCGCCATTGATCCTTGGCTATCTAAAACAATCGTTCCGACCGTGTCATGGCCATCATAGGCTTTTAACTTTGTAGCACTTAGTTCAGCAACTTTGTTGTGATACATTAATTTAGCACGGTTTGTTAACATGTTTTTTCTTTCAAACCCATTTTTATGCGCATATGCTTCCGCGCCACCACTAACTAACAAGATATTATGGCGTTCATGTTCCGCAAGGTGTTTGGCAATACTAATTGGATTTTTAAAATCTTTAATCCCAGCAACGGCACCAATTGCCAAATTATCACCGTTCATAAAAGCAGCATCTAGTTCAACTTCGCCATTTTCATTTGGTAATCCTCCATAACCAACTGATTTATAATAAGGATAATCTTCAACTGCTTTAATAATTGTTTCTAAAATATCACCCGCCGTGGCATTTTTATTAAATAACTCAATAGCTGTGCTAACTCCTTCATAAACCATCCGTCAGGTGGCAATAACGCCTCATTTCATCTAATCCCCCCTTACTTAGTAACTATTAAATAGTTTTTAGTATAATTAAATATTAATTATTATTTTATTTTTTAAATTTTATTAAAAATAGTAAAATAATTCCAAAAATAAAATGAAAAAAACTTATTTTTAATTCCGTTCAAAAAATGTCTGCGATAAATTAGTATTTAATCATATTATAATTTAACCATAATTATTAAATTAAATAAATAAAAATATTGGATTAAACCAATATTTTTTTAATTAACAATATGTTACATTTTAATTTTTAAATTACTTAAGTCATCTGTTTCCTGATATGAATCAAAAGTCTTTTCGTAATTTTCAGCTTCCATCAATTTATGAACAGTTGCTAAATAAATAACATTTCAAAATTCAAATAGCATTTGTCCTCGTAAGCTATACAAGTTCCAAATATTTCATTCTTTACTTTCTAACACAATTAATTGGTCCGCATTTTGAAAAACTGAATCCGAAACACTAGTAATTGCAATTCATTGTGCTCCGTTCGACTTCGCACATTGGCCGGCACTTTCTAAAAAAGTGTCAGTCCCCGCCAATGAGATTGTAATAAACACATCATTTTTAGTTGCAATATTCGCAAATGAAGTGACAGCTACTTCATCCTGTTCTAATAAAACATTAAAACCACTTGCAATTAAATGATTTTTAAAATCAATTGTTTGACTATAATTAATATTGTTTCCGACAATAAAAATTCTTTGGCAATTTTTAAGTAAACTTGCGATGCGATCAACCATTCCATTTTTAATTAGCATTTTAATTGCTAATCGTCCCCGATTATAAATATTAACATATTCATCATAAAATTTCTCTGTTGATTCAACTAAACTTCGATTAATAATCACCTCATGGTTATTAATAACATAGTTAGTATTAATGGCATCTAAATGTTTTTTAAAAGGAATAAATCCTGAATAACCCAATTCTTTGCAATATCTAGTTATGGTAGCATCACTTACATTACAGTTTTTAGCAATTTTTTTAAGTGATAATGCCTCAATATTGCGTTGTTTAATATTTTCCACAATATAATCTGAAATAGCTTTTGTAATTCCCGTTGAATTAATACCTTGTAATTTGATTTTTTTGTATAAACTTCTTAATTCCATCTAATATGTTTCCAGTAAAATTATAATTTATTCTAAACATCTAATAATTTTGATTTAAAATTACAAGTTGTTGGGATTGGTGGCCACCAGATAATAAATTAATGATATTTTTAATAGATAATTTTTTTAACAAATCGTTGTTATTGTTAACTATCTTCATCATTGTTTCATCTCCTCCACTTAATATATTTAGTTGTTAACCTTGGTTAGTAATAAGTTAATTTTTAATGCTCAAAGCAATATAAAAATTAATTTATATGTAATAAGTTTTTTGTTAGTAGTTAGTATTATCATACGTTTTTATATTTTGGGTAATCTATATATTGCCACAATATTTTTTATGTAGTTAATAAGTAATAATTATTTTTTATTAAACAATTGACTCGTAATCACTATTGTCCTAAAAATTAATTGTTTAAAACAACCATATAACCATTGCCAATAATTTTAAAATTCTTGGTTAACAAATCACCCTGTTCACTAAAAATTTTTAAATTTGTTGTAATTATTTCATCCGCGGATATTCCGTCACTAATTTCTGGTTCAGTTTGTGTTGCACAAAAGATTGCTAGAAAGCCTAACGCTGATGGAATAATTATTAACATTAAATGGCAATATTCAAACACTGTTTTCATACTACTGTTTGAAACAACTTGTAGATATGACATCGAAATTTCATATAAATAATTAAATAGCGATAGGATAACTACTCAAATTAGGATTTTTCCAATCTTATGGACAAAAAAACGTTCTTTCGAAGCTTTAATGTAAAAAATTGTGCTCATGAATATTACAAATGTGATGAAAACATTAATCAATTTTAGGTGTTGAAATCAAAAAATCTTTTCATTAGTGTAAATAATAATTAAAACTCAAAATAAAGTCTTGGCCCCTTTTAAAACAATATTAATATTTTTGTGAGGGTTAATTAATAAAGTTACTAATAGGATCAATAGAATTAGGTTATCAAATAAAAATGCATCACCCTGTAAAGATTTATTAATTAGATTTTGAAAAATAAATAAAAATGTGATAAATAATATGACTGCTCTTAATTGTTTTTTAAAATCCAAGTAATTTTTGTTATAACTAACAACAGTTTTCGTTTTTTTATATCAGTTATACCCTAAAATTAATAACTTAAATAAAATTAATGCAAAAAAGGTCAGAACAGTGGTACATAAAAAAATGTTCTTTATTTCGTTAACAAAATATGAAATTGTTAATACAAAATCTTTACCACGACCCATATAAATATACCCCTCTTAAATTAACTATACCTTAAATAATAATAAAAAACAAGATAATTTCATTGCCCGCATGATTTCTTAATTTAAAAAGAAAAAACTGTCAATTGACAGTCTTCTTAGTTTTTATTATTTGATTTATCATCTTTTTTATCGTGATCATCATCATTTTTTGGTGGCTCTTTTTTCCGTTCGCGTGGTTTAACTTCTAAGATCTCACCTTTTGCTTCTTTTTCTTTATGTTTAGCTGAGCGCTCTTTTTCACGCAGAACTTCATCTGGTAAACGGTTATTTTTATTAATAAATTCGATTTGTTCAGCTGTTAATGTTTCTAAGACGCGTAAACTTTCAGCTAATAAATGAAGCGTTTCCATATTTTCTGAAATAATTGCTTTTGCAGTTACATAACAATCATCCAAGATTTTACGAACTTCGGTATCAATTTTAGCAGCCACATCTTCTGAATAACGTTTAACCCCACCAGTATATTCATCTTTTGGTGATTCAAATTGAACTAATCCTAATGGACTCATTCCATATTCAGTAACCATATGACGAGCAATATTAGTTGCTTTTTCAAGGTCATCATGCGCCCCCGTCGTAATTTTGGTTTTTCCAAACATAATTTCTTCGGCCGCTCTTCCCCCTAAGTATCCGGTGATTGTAGCATATAAGTTTTCTTTACTATGGAACATTGTTTCTTCTTTTGGCGTCATAATTGTATAACCACCAGCTTGTCCCCGCGGGATAATTGTTACTTTTTGAACTTTACTTGCAGCTTCTAATTTTAACCCAATTAAAGCATGACCACCTTCATGGTAAGAAACAATTTGTTTGTCTAAAACAGAGTATTTACGTGATTCTTTGGCTGGTCCACCAATTACCCGGTCGATCGCTTCATCAATAATATCAACAGTAATTACTTTAATATTTTTGCGGACACATAAAATTGCTGCTTCATTTAAAACGTTTTCTAACTGTGCTCCCGAAAACCCTGGTGTTCTTTCCGCAATCCGACGGAAATCAACTTCAGTTGAAATTGCTTTATTACGAGCATGTAAACGTAAAATAGCTTCCCGCTCATTAATATCAGGTAATGAAATTTGAATTTGGCGGTCAAAACGACCTGGACGTAATAACGCAGGGTCTAAAACATCAACCCGGTTAGTAGCGGCCATCACAATAACTCCGGTGTTAGTACCAAATCCGTCCATTTCAACTAGTAACTGGTTTAGAGTTTGCTCATTAGCCCCACTACCAATTGAAATTGTTCGTTTCCGACCAACAGCATCAATTTCATCAATAAAAATGATACAAGGCGCTGCTTTTTTAGCAGCACTAAACATTTCCCGAATTCTTGAGGCCCCAACCCCAACAAACATTTCTTCAAATTCAGAACCAGAAATTGAGAAGAATGGCACTCCAGCTTCTCCGGCAACCGCTTTTGCTAATAAAGTTTTCCCGGTTCCTGGTGGTCCTTCCATTAGGACTCCCTTTGGCGCACGGGCTCCCATCGTTGAATATTTTTGTGGATTTTTTAAGTAATCAACTAATTCAACTAATTCCGTTTTTTCTTCGTTAATTCCCGCTACATCCGAAAAGCGAACATTTGATTGAATTTGACGAGCTTTATTTTTCCCCATTGAGAATGGATTAGCACCACCCATTCCGCCAGAAGCTTTTGTTAATCTAACCATTAATCAAATTGAAACCCCAATTAATAATACTCATGGAACAATTTGCACTAATGCTTGTTCTCAATATGGAACAAATTCACGATCATAGGTATTAAAACCACCATTTAAAGTAACATTTTTGGCAGATAAACTTTCTGTTCACCGATTATGAAAGATTACTTTACTAGGGTCTGATGGATCAGTTGTCGTGTAATAACTGAACGCATCAAAACTTCCACGGTCTCATTCGGATGAATATTTAACAACAACAGTTTTTCCACCATCTTTATATTTAATTTCACCTTGAACAACAACAGTATTACGACCAATTGCGGCATTCACTGAAATTTCATCCATTTTTTTGCCATCATAATTACCCGTCTCAACTGTTTCTTGCATTTTTCCTTGATTAATTTTTGTGACATCTGATCGCATCCAAATAACAATCATTAAGATAATTAAAGCAATAAAAATTAAGCTTAATATAATCCCTAGTCATAATCTCTTTTTGTTCATATTTTTTTCCTTCCTAATGGTAGAATCTATGATTTTTATTAATAACCAAACATAAAATAAGTTAATAACACTAATTCTAAACTATTTTATCATAAAATAGATAATAAATTTTTCTTTTTGATTAAAATTATATTTCTCGTTTAACAGACATTTTTCACTCAAATATGAAGGTTTGCGCAATTTTGCTCTTAATAAATCATTAATTGCCACAATTTCATTGTTTTTATCTATAATAACATAATTTAAACGAATTAACAGATTAATTTTTTCTTTGATAAAGATTTTAGTTAGTTGTTTACCATTTAACAAGACATTTTTTAAAATTTCGGGATCATTGGTTATCTTTAATGGTAACTGGTCAGTTGATACAAAAAAAGTAAAATTATCTTTTGTTGATTCGGTAATTATGTGATTTTTTCACTGGTATGTTTGGCGGGTATTGTTAATAATAACAGTTGTCAAAGCTAATTGAGCCTTCGTTTTAATTTCAACATTTTCATAACTTTTGACTAAAAAATATTCCTCATTGATTTTAATCATAATGTTTGGTTTTGGTGATGTGATTTCTTTGACAACTTCATCTAAAAATTTCCGTTTTTTATTAATAATTAAACAAGTTAACTTCGCTATTTTAAAATAATTAAAAATAATCATCTTTTGTAATCTTAAATCAGTTATGCTGGTAAAACTAGGGACATTAATTTGGCCAAAATTATCAATGAAATAGTCCCTAACAACTTGTTTTAATTTTTCATTAGCATGATTTTGATTTTCCATTTCGGTTAATAAATCTGCAAAATTAAAATCCTGGAGTTCGCTCCGAATAACATTTCGGTTATAAATTCCTAAAATATTCGTGTAATCTAGGGCATAATTAATTTTATTATTGTTTAAATACTCAATAATAAACTCTCGACGAATATTTAACATAATTCTTTTAATAGCTATCGTGTTTGCACTAAACTTTGAATGATAAATACTATCTGGACTTAAACCATAATGTTCAACAATATTATTACGTTGTTTTTGTAAAATATAGGTTTCAATATTATCTGTTAAATTATGGGCTACTAAAACGGCAGCACAAGCATACTGTTGAGCAAGTTCAATAAAGAAATCATAACGAATATCCCGAGCAATCGTTTGAAAATTATGCGAGACTTGTTGATATTTTAGATAATCATCCTGGCTAACTTCTTTGACATAATAAGCAATTTTATGGCGGGTACAATAATCAATAACAATCTGTTGGTCAATATCACTATCTGATCTTTTTTTATAATTAACAACTCCCACAATAAAATTATGAATGTCAAATTCTTTGTTTTGATAAATATTGTCCAGTAAAAACATACTATCTGGCCCACCGGACACCGCAATAATATATTTTTGATTCTTATCTAACATATCAAAATTCATCATCTTTCCCCTTATTTTCTAAACATTGCTTTAATTTCTTCGGTATAACTACCATCTTCATTATGGACAATAAATGGTGGTTCAATAATGACCCCGGGTGTTCCCTTAAAACGTGCTTCAATTAAAACATTATTTGCTTCACTATCCCGAAAGGGATGAATAAATTTAATTCTTTTAACAGCAAAATCATTGGCGGTTAATAAGTTTAAAACTTCATCTAATCTGGTTGCTCGGTGAACTAGTACTAGATAACCTCGGTTCTCAGTTATTTTTCGCGCTGCACTAATCATTTCTGGTAAAGTTAAGTGAATTTCATGGCGCGCGGGAATTAACAGTTCACTTTTTTCATTTAGTTTTGATTCTCCTACTTTAAAAAATGGCGGGTTACAAATTACTAACTCAAATTTATCGCGGGCATTGACTTGTGCATAATGTTTAATATCATCATGAATAATTGTTATTTGCGAAGTTTTTTTGTTTAAGTGCACATTATCCTGTGCTAATTGTGCTGCCTCCGCTTGAATTTCAACTCCCGTGATTTGGGCATTTGTATAACAACTCAAAATTAACGGGATCACTGCATTGTTGGTTCCAATATCAATAATTTTTTTAGTGCGACTATTTAACCGAGCAAATCTTGCTAATAATACTGAATCAAGCGAAAAATTAAACATATCAGTTCGTTGATATAATTGTAAACCTTCAAAATCTAATAAATCATTTAATACCTTCATTTTATACCACCTGGTTAATTTTAATTATTGCTTGTTCTAAAATTAATTCCTTGTTAAAACTTCCCCCTAAAAGATTACATGCTGAATAACACTCTTCAATAATATGATGTTTAATTGGTTTCAATAATGCCAACATTTCTTTTTCATCGAGGTTATATTGTTGCCACTTACTATTTTTGATGACATTAGCAATTTCCGATAAATATTCATAACAATCAGTTGGGGTATAATCAAATAATTGGCGAATTAAAATATAATTGTTATTTTTTTGGTGAACAAGATTTTTAAAAAAAGCTTGTATAAATTTTTGTTTGGCATCATCATTCTCATCTTTAACCTCATTAAAATCATTTGTTAAAATAATATTTAAACATCGTGATTTAATTGTTTCAATAATTCTATTGTGTTGATTAGATAAAATAATGGCATAGGTATTATCAGTTGGTTCTTCTAAAAACTTTAACAAAGCATTGGCCGCTTCTAAAGTTAGGAAGTCACCTCCTTTAATAATATAGATCTTGACTCCTTTATTTTCTAAAGCAGAATAATTAAAAACTTCAATAATATTTTGGATTTCTTCTTTTTTAATACTAGTATTAAAATCACCGTATGCTTTTAAATCATAATAAGTATTGTTTTGAATTCGGACACAATTTGCACAGTCACAGTCAAAAGTGCGTTCTTTTTCGCAAACTAAAAACATACTAAGAAGTTTAGCAAATTCATTTAATTTTGTTATATTATTTGATGAAATTATTAATTGATTAGGTAAAAGATTATTATTAATTTTTTCTTTTAAGATATTAAGTTTTTTTAAATCTGCTGGTGCAAAATTATTAATCATTACTTTTATTTCCTTGTAATTTTGTTAAAACTTCATCAATATAATATGACACTTGTTCTAAAACTTCGTTAATAGGTTTTCGTGCATCAACTACTTTAATGCGATCAGAATGTTCACTAATTAAAACTTGGTAACCTTCATAAACTTTTTCATGAAAAGATTGTTTTTCTAAATCTAACCGATCCATTTCATCTTCAAACCGCGCTTTCATTCTTTCACGAGCAGCTGTTGGTTCAATATCAAAAAATAATGTTAAATCTGGTTTTGTGGTTCCTAAAACTATCGATTGAACTTCATCTAATGTTCTAATTCCAAGTCCCCGGGCATAACCTTGGTAAGCAGAAGTTGAATCCATAAAACGATCACAAAGAACGATGGCTCCTCTTTTCAAAGCTGGCAAAATATCTTCACTGACATGTTGTTTCCGTGCCGCAATATATAATAATGCTTCAGTTCATGGATCCATTTGTGAATTTTTTTTACTTAAAATAATATCACGAATTTGCTCGGCTATCTCATTGCCTCCCGGCTCTCTTGTTAACACAACTTCGTAACCTTGGCTTTTTAACTTTTCTTTTAATAATTTAGCAATGGTTGTCTTTCCAGAGCCATCAATCCCTTCGAATGATATAAATAACATTACCTTCACCCCTTATATATCTTTTCGACCTTCTAAAGCCTGCTTTAAAGTTGCTTCATCAATATAATCAAGCGTTCCCCCAATCGGAATCCCTCTTGCAAGCCTTGAGACTTTGATATGGTATTTTTCTATAATATTTTTTAAATACTGGGCAGTTACCTCACCTTCAAAAGTTGAACTTACTGCAATAATAACTTCATTTATTATTTTATCATTTAATCTGCTTTCTAATTCTTTAACTGTAATTTTGTCTGGTGTAATACCATTTTTGACATTTATTTCCTGGTTTAAAACATGATATAAACCATTAAAGATTTTAGCTTTTTCAAAAGTAAAAACATCAAAAACATTGGTAACAATACACAATTTTGTATTGTCTCTTAAATCATTATAACAAAATAAACATTGATTATCTTTCATTAATGAAAAACAAATTGGGCACTGGCTAAATTGCTCTGTTATTTGGGATAATAATTCACTAAGTTTGGCATTCACTGCTGGATTGATCACTAATTTATTAAAAATTCTTTCAGCTACTTTTTTTCCAACCCCTAAAATAGTTTTCAACTCTTCAATTATTTCATCATAATTATTCATTTTTATCCCCCTACTAAAATAATTTATTCAATAATTTTAATGTTATCAAAAATTTCTTTACCATTTTCAATTGCTTCTTTATGCTCTTCATAATTATCAATTTGTTTTACTAATAAATCTTGATAAAATTCTTCAACATCAATAATTGAACTCATTGGTAATTTTTTAGCTTGTCGTAATTTTGCATAATCATTTTTAACATCACTTCATTCTGTTTCACTTAGAACAATAATAACAAAATCAAAATCTAGTTTCTGGAAAATTTTATTTCTAAATTCTCAATCACACATCTCATGACTAATTCAATTAGCTTCTGGTTTTGTATTTGTTACAATAATTACTCCTTGATCAGATGCCGCGACAAACTTAACATTATAAAAACTAATGATTTTTTCCAGGGGAATATCTTTGCTTTTTTCTTTAATTAAATTTTCAAATAAAATTTCGTAACGTTCACGCTGTTCTTTTTCAGCACTTACTAAAATATTTAAAATTTGTTGCATTGAATAATTAATATTTGAAAATTTATAAATATCAATATTTTTTTTAACATTCTCTTTAAATTTATTTAAATTATCAATATTTTCTGGTTGTTTAGATTCCTCAACATTCTCTTCTTCGGGATCTTTTTTTAATGTTTCGATTTGAGTTACTGTTTGTTGTTCGTTAACTATAATAGGTTCATTAGACTCGTTATTTTTTTGTTCTAATTGTTCAGAAGTTTCAATTGTTGAAACTGGAGTATCAAAAGAATCTTCGATTTTAATTTCAATATTATTATTTTCCACATTATTATTCTCTAATTCAGAATCTTCTTCATCATCAAAAGAAAAAATATTTGGTTGCACAAAATCATGGTGTATTTTAGGTTCTTCGTTATTTTTTATATCTTCTTTGGTGCTAATATTATTAGAATATTGGCCATCATCGATTGAATTTCCTGCTTTTATTAAAGGTTTTTCGTTAATTTCATTATCTAAATTTATTCCATTTATATTTATATTTTCAGATTTATTTTCAGTATCATTATCCGTAAGTTTGCGATCACTAATTAATGTTAAATCTAAATCAGCAAAATCTTTTTTATTATCCTCAAAGATAGCTAATGCTTTTAAAAGAATTAATTCAAAATACATATCTTGTGCTTTATTCATTTTCATTTTTACTAACATTTCTGTGAAAAGATCAATTAATGCTAATAATTCTTTTGTAACTAATTTATTTGCAAAAATTTGGGCTTCTTCTTCTGACAGCACACTTAAAAAAACTGCATTCTTAGTTTGTTGATATTCAAAAATTTCTTTTAAAATATCTAGCATATTAATTGTTAATAGTTCAAAATCAGCGCCAGATAGATAAATTTCTTTGGCTTGAAGCAAGACATTATTAGTTTGATATTCAAAAATTTCTTTTAACAAACTTAACTTTTTCTGTTTTGAAATTGTTGCAAAGATTGTATTTACATTTTCAAGAGTTATTGCGCCATCAGAAAACATAATAACTTGTTCAAGAATACTTAATGAATCACGAGCACTACCATCTGACAATAAAACAATTTGTTGAATTGCCGGAATTTCAAATTTTACATTTTCATTTTCCAAGATTTTTTTAATATTACTCTCCAGTTCAGCTTTTGATATTTTTTTAAAATTATATTTTTGACAACGTGAAATAATTGTTGCAGGAACCTTGTGACTTTCAGTAGTAGCTAAAATAAAAATAACATGGTGAGGTGGTTCTTCTAATGTTTTTAACAAAGCATTAAAAGCTGAATTTGTTAACATATGAACTTCATCAATGATATAAACTTTATACTTCATTTTAGTAGGTAAAAGCTGAACATTATTTTTAATTTCGCGAATTTCATCGACCCCATTATTAGAAGCAGCATCAATTTCAAAAATATCAACTGATGATCCATGATTAATTTCTACACAATGTTCGCATGTATTACAAGGGTTGCCTTCCACTAAATTTAAACAATTAATTGCTTTAGCAAAAATTTTAGCAATTGAAGTTTTTCCGGTTCCGCGGGGACCTGAAAATAAATAAGCATGTGAAAATGTATTATTTTTTATCGCATTTTTCAATGCTGTTTTAATTTCTTTTTGGCCTATTATTTTATCAAAGTTATTTGGTCGGTATTTCCGATACAATGATATGTAATTCATTTTATTCCTCCTAAAAGTTACTCTAAGATAATTTTACTATTTAATTCTAAAATTATCTATCTTAGTTTTTTAAAAAAGTCTTTCATAATTTTTTTTACTTGATTATTCTTTTCGGGATCTTTAACTTTGTGAATGAACATTTTTGATAAGTCAAAGGTATGATTAGATTTAATGAAACCTGATTTTTCGTTTTCTAAAAAATAGCAAATATGCCTAATTCCGGCGTTAAAAATTGCTCCTAAACACATCATACATGGTTCGACAGTTATCCAAATTGAACAATTATTTAACTTATTAGTTTTTAACTTTTTGCAAGCTGCATTTAATGCTAAAATTTCAGCATGGGAAGTAATAATTTTTTTGTTTGTTTTATTACTACCAAGACCGATAATTTGGCGGTTTTCATCAACGACTGCCGCTGCGATTGGAACCTGATTCTTCTTTGCTGCTTTCTGCGAAAATTTTAATAACTTCTCAAATATCTCATTTTCATGTTTCATTAATATCACCATAACCTTTATACCATAAAAAATGCCATTACACATAGTCCTTAGTCTTATGGCTGCTTCCTTCCGGACCTGACCAGTTTCGAATGTAACTATTGTAATGACATTACTATTATATATTATATTGTTTTACTTGCAAGGTTAATTTTTAAAAAATAAAATGTTTCACGTGAAACATTTTAACTAATTTTATCTACCCCTAAGTAAGGTTGTAAGGCTGTAGGCACCGTTACACTACCATCAGCGTTTTGATAATTTTCTAAGATGGCAGCAATAACCCGATCAATTGCTAGTCCTGAACCATTTAATGTATGAGCTAATTTAATAACCCCAGCATTATCTTTGTATCTTAATTTCATCCTTCTTGCTTGGAAATCTTTACAATTTGAGCATGATGATACTTCCCGATATTTATCTTGCCCTGGCATTCATAATTCTAAATCATAGGTTTTTGATGAAGAAAAGCCCATATCTCCGGTTGATAAAATAATTACCCGATAAGGAATTTCTAATAATTGTAAAATATGTTCAGCATCATTAACCATTTTTTCCAATTCATTAAAAGATTCTTCCTGGGTTGTGATTTTTACCATTTCAACTTTATTAAATTGATGGAGACGAATGATACCTTTTGTATCTTTCCCAGCTGATCCGGCTTCTTGTCGAAAACATGGTGTATATGCACAATGGCGAATTGGTAATTGTGATTCTTGCAAGATTTCTTCGCGATACATATTCGTAACTGGCACTTCGGCTGTTGGAATTAAAAATAAGTTATCTTTTTCAACATAGTAAGCATCTGCTGCAAATTTTGGTAGATTTCCTGTCCCATGCATTATTTGAGGTTGAACCAAAATAGGAGGGATTACTTCAACATAACCGCGTTTCAAATGCTCATCTAGCATTAAATTCATAATTGCTCTTTCCAATCGTGCTCCTAAACCTTTATAAATAATAAATCTTGACCCTGATAATTTAGTTCCTCTTTCAAAATCAATAATATCTAAATTAGTAGCAATTTCCCAATGTTCTTTAACATTATTTATTTTTCTAATATTTCCTCATTTTCTAATCTCAACATTATCATCTTCATCTTTTCCGACTGGCACTGATTCATCAGGAATATTAGGCGTAACATCTAGAATTGCTTTAATTTCTTCTTCAACAATAGCCAACTTTTCATCTAGTGATTCGATAGTTTTTTTTGCTTCTAAAATTAGTTTTTTAAGCTCATCAGCTTCTGATATTTTTTTTGCGGCCATTAATTCGCCAACTTTTTTTGAATTACTATTTCTAGCTTCTTTTAATTTTTCAGACTCTGCAATTAATTTTTTGCGTTGGTCAGCTAAATCAACCAATTGTTTTAAGTATGAAAAATCATCTTGGCGATCATTTAATCTTTTAATAACTTGTTCAATATTTTCAATTACATATTTTTGGTCCAACATTTTTAATTATCTCCTTGCTCATTTTCTTGATCATTTTTTCTAATTAACTCACTAGCTTCTAAAACATCATCATTTTCTAATTTAATAATTTTAATTCCAGTTGTAGTTCTTCCAGAAACTGGAATTTGATCTAGTGCAATTCTAATTACATTACCATGTTTTGTTGCTAATAAAATATCTTCATCGCCAACAACTGATTTAACAAATTTTAAATCTCCTTTTTTTTCAGTTAAAGTCATTGATTTGACCCCTTTAGTACCACGACCGGTGATCCGATATTCTTCCAATAATGTTTTTTTCGCAAAACCATTCGTAGTAATTGATAAAATATATTTCGCATCACGACCAGAACAAATTCCTATAACTTCACTATTAGGACCATTTGATATTCCTTTTACCCCAACTGATTGACGATTCATAGCACGAATTTCGGTTTCATTAAAACGAATTACTTTTCCTTCGCTATTTGCAATAATAATATCATCATTGCCTTTTGTTAAGATAACATCAACTACTTCATCATTTGCTTTTAATTCAATTGCAACCTTTCCAGTATTGCGAATTTGGTTAAATTCTAATAACTTAGTTTTTTTAATAATTCCTCTTTTAGTTACAAAGAATAAATTATCAGTACTTTCATCTAATTCATTAACAGCTAAAATAGACTTAATATTTTCTTTCTTATCAATTGAAATTAAATTAATAATTGGAATCCCTCGTGCTTGTCGCGAATAAGATTCAATTTGGTATGCGCGCAATTTATAAACTCTTCCGGTATCCGTAAAAATTAATAAGGAATCAATACTATTAGCACTTATAATTTTGCTTAAGACATCTTCTGAATTAGATAACCCGGTTACTCCTTTACCACCACGATTTTGTAGTTTAAAAGTATCATTTGAGACTCTTTTAACATATCCATCTTTTGTTAACATGATTAAAATTTCTTCTCGTTTAATTAATTCTTCTGGATCAATTTCAGTTAATTCTTCCTTAATAATCATACTACGACGTTCATCACCATATTTTGTTTTAATAACTTCTAATTCTGTAATCATTAATTCTAATTGTTTTTCACGACTATTAATAAAACTATTAAGTTCAATAATTCTTTTTTCAATTTCAATTATCTCATCATTAATCTTTTGAACTTCTAATCCTAATAATCTTTGCAAACGCATTTCTAAAATAGCTTTTGCTTGCTCAACAACTAATTCAAAACGTTGCATTAAAGCGGCGATTGCTGTTTGTGAACTATCAGATTTTTTAATTATTTCCACAACTTCATCAATATTATCTAACGCAATTTTTAAACCCTTTAAAATTAATAACCGACTAGTAATTTTATTTAATTCATAAATACTTCGTTTAATTATAATCTCAACTTGGTGTTCAATAAAATAATTTAGGATTTGTTTTAGACCCATAATTTTTGGTTGGTTCTTATGTAAAGCTAAAATATTTAATGAGAAATTAGTTTGCAACGGCGTCATTTTATATAACTTATTTAAAATTAAAGTTTCTTGGGCATCTCGTTTTAGTTCAATCACGATGCGCACTCCATCGCGGTTTGATTCATCTCGTAAATCAGCAATTCCGTTAATTATTTTTTCCCTAATTAATTCAGCAATTTTTTCTACTAACCGGGCTTTATTAACTTGGTAAGGAATTTCTGATATTATTATATTTTTTCGATTATTTTTTTCTTCAATATTTATCTTAGCTCTAATAGTAATTGAACCATTTCCAGTTTCATAAGCTTTTAATAAACTATTACCTGCTGTTATTAAAGCACCCGTTGGAAAATCAGGTCCTTTTATAATTTGCATTAATTGAGCGGTGGTAATATCTTTATTTCTGGTAATAGCAATTACACCATTAATAATTTCATTTAAGTTATGGGGGGGAATATTAGTAGCCATCCCAACTGCAATTCCACTTGCTCCATTTATTAAAAGATTAGGAAAATATCCTGTTAAATAAGTAGGTTCCCGTTCACTACCATCATAATTATCATTGAAATCGACAGTTTCTTTTTCAATATCTTTAATTAACTCGCCGGCAATTTTACTCATCCGTGCTTCTGTATAACGCATCGCCGCTGGCTCATCACCATCCAATGATCCAAAATTACCATGCCCATCAATTAAAGGATATCGGTAAGAAAAATCCTGGGCCATTCTAACCATTGCTTCATATACAGAAGTATCACCATGGGGGTGATATTTACCAATAACTTCCCCCACAATCCGCGCTGATTTTTTATGTTGTTTATCATGGGTCATATTTAAATCCCACATCGCATAAAGAATGCGACGATGAACTGGTTTTAACCCATCACGAACATCAGGAATTGCCCGGGAAACAATGACAGACATTGCATAGTCTAAAAAACTGGTTTTCATTTCATCAGCAATATCAATTACTTTAATCTCACCATCATAATTTTTATTATCTTCTGCACTCATTTATTAATCTCCTCTTAATTAAATATCTAAATTCTTCACATATTTAGCATTTTCCTTAATAAATTTTTTACGTGGTTCCACATTATCACCCATTAGTTCATTACATATTGCGTTTGCTTCAATTGCATTATTAACAGAAACTTTTAATAATAAACGATTTTCAGGGTTCATTGTGGTATCCCATAATTGATCAGAATTCATTTCTCCCAATCCTTTATACCGTTGGATGGTAAAATTATTAATATTATCTTCTTTCCATTCTGCTTTGATTTCTTCTAATTCACTATCTGAATAAGCGTATTTAACTTTATTCCCATGTTGAATTTTATATAATGGGGGTTGAGCAATATAAACACAGCCTTCTTCAATTAAACCTTTCATATAGCGATAGAAGAAAGTTAATAATAAAATTCTAATATGTGATCCATCAACATCCGCATCGGTCATAATAACAATTTTACGATAACGTAATTTTTTTGAATTAAAATTATCTTTAATTCCTGCTCCTAAAGCAGTGATAATTGAAATAATTTCATTATTTTCAAATACTTTAATTTGTTTCGCTTTTTCAACATTTAAAACTTTTCCCCGTAATGGTAAGATTGCTTGAAATTTACGATCGCGTCCTGCTTTGGCACTTCCACCCGCCGAGTTCCCTTCGACAATATATAATTCGGCAATATTAGCATCTTTTGTTTCACAATCAGATAATTTTCCTGGTAACGAAAAACTATCCATTGCCGTTTTTCGCCGAGTATTTTCTTTTGCTCGTTGTGCGGCAATCCGGGCTTTTAATGATAAATTAATTTTTTCAATAATTTTTTTAGCATCATCTGGATTTTCTAATAAATAACTACTTAATCCTTTTCCGACAATATTTGAAACAATTTTACGAACTTCTGTATTTGATAACTTCGTTTTTGTTTGTCCTTCAAATTGGGGATCCGGAATTCGCACCGAAATAATACAGGCTAAACCTTCTTTTAAATCATCTCAATTAAACTTGTCATCATTATTTTTATTATTATTTTTATTTAAATTCTTAACATAATTATTAATTTCCCTTTGGATTGCTAACTTAATTCCTTCCTCATGGGTTCCCCCTTCATGGGTATTAATATTATTACAAAAGGAAAAAATATTATCAGAATAACTATCATTATATTGTAGACCAAATTCAACTTGAATATTATCTTCACTACCTTCGACATAAAAAATATCGTTAACCGGCAATCCAATTGTTTTATTTAATTCACCAACATAATCTTTAATACCATTCGCAAATTGATAAGTTACCTTATTAACTTCATCTTCACGTAAATCAGTTAAAGAAATTTTTAAGCCTTTATTTAAAAAAGCTAATTGTTTAATTCTTGCTTCAATAATTGAAAAACTAAAAATTGTTGTTTCTTTAAAAATGGTTTCATCCGGTTGGAATGTGATTGTTGTCCCTCTTAACTCAGTTGTTCCAATTTCATGGAGCGGTGTTAAAATCTTTCCTCCGTGATGAAATTCAATTAAATAACTTTTATTATCTTTATAAACTTCTGCCTTTAAATATTTACTTAAAGCATTAACAACACTAGCCCCTACCCCATGGAGACCACCAGAAATCTTATAAGTATTTGAATCAAATTTTCCCCCCGCATGTAAAACAGTAAAAACAGTTTCTAAAGCTGAAACCTTGGTTTTTTCATGAATATCAACAGGGATTCCTCTCCCATTATCTTTAATTGTAATTGAATTATCCTTATTTATTACAATATCAATTTGATCACAATAACCAGCTAAAACTTCATCAATTGAATTATCAACAATTTCTCATACTAAATGGTGCAACCCACGAATATTAGTTGAACCAATATACATTCCTGGCCGTTTTCTAACTGCTTCTAATCCTTCTAAAACCTGGATTGAACCTGAATCATAGTTATTATTCATAATACAAAGTAACCTCATTTCCAATACAATGATATTTTACCATTTTTAAGGGAAATTAGGGGTGAATTATCTAATTAATTTCTGCAATATTATTTTTTTTATTATCAAAAATTAGTATCTAAATTATACGAAAAAATCGTAAAAAATAAAAAAATAACTTATAAACAATTTATAAGTTATTAATATGAGCGTATTGGTAATACTAATTGTTGTAAACTTGGTTCTTCATCAGCAACAACAATCAAAGGCTTTGTTTCATCAATCATCTTAATTGTTACTTCTTTTGTTTTAAATGATTTTAAAGCATCTAAGATGTATTTTGAATTAAAAGTAATGGTTTGGTCAGTTCCACTTAACCGAAAATCTTTAATTTCTTCTTCGGAATTACCAATTTCTTGGGTAAAGGAAGTAATAAATACCTTGTTGTCTTTGATTTTTAAGGTAACAATTGTTGTCATGGCCTCGTTTGATAATACACTAGCTCTTTCAATTATTTTAATTAAATCACGATTATTTAATGTTAATAAACTAACAAAATTTTCAGGTATTACTTTGGTTGTGTCAGGATATTTACCCTCAATGATCTTTGATTGTATTATGGTATTATTTAAAATAATACATACAGATTTATCACTAATCTTCATCTTAATATCATCATCATTTTCAGTTAAAAGTTTACCAATCTCATTAATAAATTTTCCTGGAATAATAACGTCAAAATCATTTTCACTAGTATAATTAATTTTTTTACATGCTAAACGAAACGAATCAGTTGCTGTAATTACTAATAAATTATTTGCTTTATCAGTACGAATGTTTAAACCATTGAACACAATTCGTTTTTCTCTTTCCCCAATGGCAAAAGATGTTTGTGAAATAATTTCTTTTAAAAGGTTATTATTGAAGGTAATTTCTTTTCCTTCTGTTTCAAATGATATATGAGGGTAATCTGAAGCATTTAGTGTATTTAAGATTGAGTCAAAATTATTAGCTTTAATTTTAACTAAACTACCTTCGATTGCTTCTAAGGTAATAAATTCATCTTCAATTTTACGGATAACTTCGATGATAAATTTATTTTTAATTAAAATGCCACCTATTGATTTAATTACTAAATCCTTGCCTACTGGGATTTCTGATTTAATGGAAGTATCACCATCAGATGTTGTAAAAGTAATTTTATCTTTTTTTACTTCAATTAAAATTCCTAACAATGATGGAATTAAAGTCCTTTGTGATATGATTCTACTTACTTTTAGTAATTCTTCTAATATTTTTTCTCTTTTGATATTTACGATCATATATTGCACCTCATAATTTCATATTTATATCATAAGAATATTATACACTTTTGTTATAAATTATTCTTTAATTTATTATTATTATTATAGTGTTGATATTGTGGAAAAATGATAATATCTTTGAATTTTTGTCTTGCTAAATATTAAATTATTGAGTGGAAAACAATGTTATTTACCTTCAATCTTTTTACGAATAGAATTTACAAGTTGTTTGAATTCTTTATTTGTTGCAATTTGTTTTTCAACTTTTTTAACACTGTTCATAACGGTGGTATGATCTTTTCCTCCAAATTCAACCCCAATTCTGGTATAAGGTTCATCAAGGATTGTTCGACAAAAATACATTGCCAATTGGCGTGCTTGCATAACATTACTAATTCGTGATTTACTCATCATTGCCTTAACTGTGATATTATAATGATCAGCAACAATTTGTTTAATTTTTTTGGGAGTTATTTTTTCATTATTTTGGAGGGGGGCATTTTTAAATGCTTTTTCAACATCTTTTAAAGTAATAATTTCCTCAGGTTTTTTATTCATGACTGCTAAAAATAATAATCGTTTAATTGCACCCTCTAATTTTCGTACATCACTATTAAAGTTTAAAGCAATAAATTCTAGTGATTCTTCGGAAAATAATGCTAAGTTATTTTGTTGTTTTAATTTTTGTTCAAGGATTTTAATAGCTGTTTCAAAGTCAGGAGAATCTAATCCAATACTTAGTCCATAAGAAAAACGAGAGATAATCCGTGCTTCAAAACCACCAAGATCATCGGGATATTTGTCAGAAGTAATAACAATTTGCTTATTTTTTTCGATAAAAGAGTTAAAAATATAAAAGAATAACTCGTTAGTTTTATTTCGTTTGGCTAATAGCTGAATGTCATCAATTAATAAACAATCAAATTTATCATAAGAAGTTTTAAAAGCTTCAATAATTTCGTGACCCTGATTTAAAATATCCATTGCCATTTTTCCAAATTCATCGGCTTTTAAATATTTTACTTTTTGTGTTCCGGGGTAAATTTCATCAACTTTATTTTTAATTGCATGTAATAAATGGGTTTTTCCTAAACCAGAATCACCATAGATAAATAAAGGATTCCATTTTTTTCCAAGATCAAGTGCAACAGCTAACGCTGCTTGCAACGCTTCCCGGTTAGAGTCACCTTTCACAAAGTTTTCAAAAGTATAATAATCATAATAAGAATTATCATCAGAACCAATTAGAGTATCAATATTATTATTAGTTGCGGGGATCTTATTAATATTTTTTTCTAGTTCAAAAGAAATGTTGTATTCAATTCCCGTTAATTTTTTTAAAATTTGTTTGATTTTTTCATTAAGTCCTGCTTCAAAAACACCAATTGCAATTTCTGATTTTGTGGTAATTAAACAATTATTATCTGAAACAGTATAAATTTGGGTATCACTAATATAGTAATTATATATTTCAGGGGGAATTGATTCATCACGGGATAAAATCTCTTTGACATTGTTTCATAACTCTTTTGTATTCATTGTTTCTAATTCACTCCAATTACTTATTCCAATAGTTATTATAAATAAATATGTGGAAAAGTCATAGTCTTTTTTAATGATCGCTTTAATTTTTAAGTTTTCCACAGGTAATTAATAATTTAAAATTATGATAATTTTAATAATTATTGGCTATTTATATTCTTATTAACAATATTAACATATTTAGGATATGTTTATAACAATTGTGGAAAACTAAATTTATTTTTAATAAAGTTGCAATTTATTATTTTTTCTTTACAATTATGTTTAAGAAAATAAGAAAGATATGTATTTTTATTTTCTAAAAACAAAAGGAGAGAAAAATCAATGAAAAAGCTTTTAGCGATTCTAGGAGCTGTTGGTTTAACAGCAACTGGTGCTTCATCAGTTGTTGCATGTAATGGGGAAAAGTCATCAGAAAAAAATCCATCAACTTTAGATGGTAAAACATTTCAAACAAGTTTAGCAGAATTAAATAAAATTACAAAAGATAATTCAGCTAGCTGAGGTTCAAGCAAAGATGCTTTAGGTTATTTAATTAGTACATTAGCTTCAATTAATAACAAATCAGCAATTGCTGATGGTTATAATATTCAAAATACAAAAGTAGCTGAATATTTACACCAAGGTGAAAGTGTTAAGTGAGAAGTTCCAGTTACTATCAAGGATAAAGATGGTAAGGATGTAACTTTAGATGCTACTGATACTAATAAAACACCTTTAAAAGAAGGATATTTAATTAAAATGACTTTAACAGTTTTAACTTATAAAAAAGATGACCAAGGACAAACTGTTGTTGATAAGACTTTTAACCCAATTATTACTATGACAATCACAGCGTAATTTGACTTTAAAATTAGTAATGCAAATTACTAATTTTTTATTTTATTTATTTTTTATTTTGTTATAATTTACCTAATTTAATATCGGATACCTATATAAGCTAGTAATATGGTCTAGTGTCTCTACAATTAACCGTAAATTAATTACTATGGTAAAATTATGTAATTTTTATTTTACATGTAATTTTTTAGTCTTATAATGGGTAGATTTGAATAAAAAAAGAAAGGTGATATGTAAAATGAAAATTAGAAAAACTTATACATTTGATGATTTGCTTCTTGTCCCCCAAAAATCAGATGTCTTACCAAACCAAGTAAATTTAGCAACCAAATTAACAAAGAATATTGTCTTAAATATTCCTTTTTTATCAGCAGCAATGGATACCGTGACCGAATCTAAAATGGCAATTGCCCTTGCTCGCGAAGGGGGAATTGGTATTATTCATAAAAATTTAACAATTCAACAACAAGTAGAAGAAGTTGAGAAGGTAAAACGCAATGAATCAGGATTTATTATTGATCCGATTACATTATCCCCAACAGCTAATATTAACGAAGCTGAAAAAATTATGGCCCAATACCGTATTTCGGGATTACCAGTTGTTGATGAAGATAAAAAATTATTAGGAATTATTACTAACCGTGATATTAGAGCTTGCCAAGATTTTAATGAACCCGTTGCTAATTATATGACTTCTCAAAATTTAGTAACAACCAAAGAAAATATTAGTTTAGAAGCAGCGAAAGAAATTTTGTTAAAAAACCGAATTGAAAAATTACCAATTATTAATGATGATAATATTTTAACCGGGTTAATTACTATTAAGGATATTAATAATAAAGAAGAATATCCTTTTGCTTGTAAAGATGACCAGGGACGATTAAGAGTTGGCGCTGCGGTGGGGGTTGGTCCAGAAACTTTAGAACGTGTTGATGCGCTGGTTGCTAGTCATGTGGATGTTATTGTGGTAGACTCTGCACATGGGCATAGTAATGGTATTATTGCAATGGTTCAGAAAATTCGCACTAAGTATCCACAGTTAGATATTATTGCGGGAAATATTGTGACCAAACAAGCAGCCTTAGATTTAATTAATGCTGGTGCTAGTGCTCTAAAAGTGGGAGTTGGTCCCGGTAGTATTTGTACAACCCGGGTTGTAGCCGGCGTTGGGGTACCCCAAATTAGTGCAATTAATGATGTTTATGAAGTTGCAAAAGAAAAAGGGATTCCTGTTATTGCGGATGGGGGTATTAAATATTCTGGTGATGTTGTTAAAGCTTTAGCAGCCGGTGCTAATGCGGTTATGATGGGTTCAATTTTTGCTTCAAGTGATGAAGCACCTGGTGAAGAGTTAATAATTGATGGGAAAAAGTACAAAATATATATGGGGATGGGATCACTAGCAGCAATGAAGCGGGGAAGCGCTGATCGTTATTTCCAAAACAAAGATAAAAAACTAGTTCCCGAAGGAGTCGAAGGACGCGTTCTTTTAAAAGGAAAAGTTAGTGATATTCTCTTCCAATTTGTTGGTGGTTTACGGAGTGGTTTTGGTTATTGTGGAGCCCAAGACATTCCTACTTTACAAGCAACTGCTGAATTTGTTGAAATTTCAAACAATGGTCTAAAAGAATCACATCCGCACGATATTACAATTGTTAAACAACCGCCAAATTATACAAAATAAAAATTTATGATTCATTTTTAAGTTAAACTAAAGATGAATTTTTTCTTTTTTTGTAAAAAATATCTTAGTTTATTAATAAAAATTAGATTTATTTTAGGTGTATTATATAAGTAAAAGGAGGAGTTTTTATGAAGAATTTATTTAAAATCTTAACTTCATTATGCTTAACTACAACTTTAATTCTACCTGTTATTAGTTGTCATTCACAAAGACCAAAGCTTGCTAATAATCAGGGTCCTTCTGAACAAGAAATCATTGCGGAAAAATATTATCAAGAAAACTCTTTACAACTAGAAAAAGACATTCAAGAAATGTCACAAATAGTATATTTCAATGATAAAGATATTTTTGATCCTTGAAATGGTAGTATTATAATTGATTTACCTTGTAACCCAGATACTATTATTGATTATACATATAATAAATATACTTATGTTCCACTTTATTTTGAAAATCCAGCGGATGGTTATTTTGATAATGCTAATTTACGTTTAACATATTATTTTACCGGTCAAATTTTAAATATTTTAGATAACAAAACAAATGGCGCTTTTAGTAATTATCTTAATGATTTTGATCTTTATAAACAATATCCTGGCTATATTAAATATCATCATTGAATGTGAAATTGAGCAGGCTGAGCCCAGTATGATGAAAATAAGCAAAGAGCTTACTGAGTATCTGACAAATTTGAAAACCAAAGAATTGGATTTTGATATGAAGTTGAATCTTTTGAGGGATGACCGGATAATACATATGTTGGAACATCTAATTTTTATACGGATGTTTTTGCAACTCGCAGAGTTAGAACAGGAATTTATTTTTCGCCATGAGCAATTCGTGAAGGAATTATTGATGAAGGTTTAATTGAACCAAATCGATATATTTTAAAAAAAGGTACAAAATTAATGGAAGATGCAATTAAATTATTTACAAAGTATTTTCATAGTTCTAATTTTGTTAACCGTTGAGCTGGGGGAATGACAATTCCATTATTTTATAATTTAATTCCTGACAGAACAATAAAATATGACTCATAATAATTTATAAGTCATATTTTATTGTTTTTATTTACATTAGAATCCAATAGTAAGGTTATCATCACCCACTCTAATTACATATTTTCTGGAAATTGTTATTTGAATTTCATCATTTTATGAGAAACAATAATTTTGCCAATATCATCCTAATTATACTAATATGCAGGCATTTAGATTAATTTTTATTCTATAATTATTGAGAATATTTTACAAAAGCACTTTTTATAGAATATTTTTTAATAACAAAAAATAATTCAGAAGGGTCATATTTTTTAAATAATTTTTAGACAAAACATAATATTTTCGTTGATATTTTTCAACAATTATTATATTATTTATATGATGTCTTAATGTATTAAGGAGGTGCTTATTTATGAAAAGAACATGACAACCAAGTAAAATTAAACATAAAAGAACTCATGGTTTTAGAGCTAGAATGCAATCAGAATCAGGAAGAAAAGTATTAAGTAGAAGAAGAGCAAAAGGAAGAAAAGTATTATCAGCCTAGTGCTTTTTGACTACTTTATTTTTGTGGTTTTACAATAGTGAAAAAAAAATTTACTGTTAAGAAAAATCATGAATTTCAAAATATTATTAATAAGGGTTCTCTTTTAAAAACAAACGGATATTTTATTTATTATAAAAAGAATAACTTAACTTATCATCGATTCGGAATCTCGGTTGGTAAAAAATTAGGTAATGCGGTTATAAGAAATAAAATAAAAAGGCAAATTCGCAGTATGTTAAATATAGATTATAGCACCTCTTATGGTTATGATTATATAATTATTGTTCGAAAGAATTATTTTAATAATAGTTATGAAGATAATAAGAACATACTTTTAAATAGTATTATTAAATAGAAAAGGAGGGGACTTTGTGAACTACCGAGATTATATCTTTGCTGATGGGAAGAAAAACCGTAAGCCTTGATACTCAATCACTTGAAAGTGGACGAAACTAATTTTATATTTATTTTTATTACTTTCAATGTTATGAGGTTGTGGACAGATGATGGTAAGTAAATTTAACGTGTGACAAATTACTGATGTTACTGGCCAGTCGGTTTATAAACCGGGGGTTTTCTTTGAAATCTTAGTGGGAACAGTGAATGTAGGGAAAGAACATTTCTTCCATATTGTTGATGGAAAAATCTATGAGTATTCATATTTAGGAATTCAAACATGAGCTGAAGCCTTTACAAAGACCCAGTCTCCTTTCTATGGTTGTTTCGTATTCCCAGTAGCCTGGATCATGGTTAAAATTATTGACGGTTTTGGTGGCTTATCAAACGGAGCAGGAATTATTGGGGCGATCCTTATTACCTCATTAATGGTACGGTTAATTACCCTAATGTTTAGTTGAAAAGCACAGAAAAACCAAGATAAAATGCAATTATTACAAATTAAACAAGCGGAAATTCAAGCAAAATATAAGGGTTCAAAAGATCCCGCGGCAAAACAAAAACAACAAATGGAAATGATGCAACTTTATCGGAAGGAAGGAGTATCCCCGTTATCAACAATCGGGTCATCCTTCTTATCAATTCCGTTCTTGATTGCGATGTATACCGTGGTTAAATCAGCCCGGGACTTAAAAATGGCAACCATTGGGCAAGTTTCGTTAATTGAAAAACCGTGGGATATGATTACAAGTGGTCATTATATTTATTTAGTTATTTTATTTGTATATTTACCAATTCAGATTGTATCAATGTTATTACCAACCATCTTAAATTTAAAGAAAACCAAAGTTATTTCCAAAGAGCAGAAAAAAGCCCGCAAGAAACAGTTTATTATGCAAGGGGTAATGATTATTGTCTTCTTCATTGTTACAATTAGTATTGCGGCCGGAGTTGCGATCTACTGGATTTTCTCAGCCTTTATTCAAATTTTGCAAACCTTAGGGTTCCATTACTTGCGGGTTCGTAAGCGTAAAAAAGGTAAAGATAAAAACATGGTTTTCCAAAAAATTAAAGGGTTGTTTAAAAAGAAAAATGTTTACCAAACTATAAGTGGGGAAACAATTCATGTTACTCCAACGAAAAAAACCAAAACGGGTGATCAGGTTTCTTATAATCCGATTGCTCCTAAAAATAAAAATAAAACAAAATTTTCTTTACACAATAAGAATAAAAAAAGAGACAAAAAATAACCATGATGATTAAAATATTTAAAAACTATGAAGAAATTAAAAAATATTTAAATACTTTATCTGATAAACATTATTATAATGTTGAAAATACAGTTAAAAAATTTTTTAGCAAAAAAATTACCGTGTTAATTTATCAGATTCAAGATGTCATTACCGTTGTCCACCAATGGTTGCAAGACATTTTCCAAAACATTTTACTAATCAACAATAGTGAAATGTTTTTTTCCATTAAAAGCCGAACTATTAACATTCGGATTTTGTTTTGTCAGCAGAGTGATAACTATGACAATTTAGTTGAAGTTTTAACTAATTTAATGCATGTTTATATTAGCCGTAAATTTCAAAATAATTTTTATTTAAACATTCAATTACAAAATATTGAAAATGAGTTTTTACTTTTAATTAATAAATGAGCTAATGAAGTGGTCCAAACTAAAAATGAACTAATGCTTCCTGCTTTGCCACTTGAAAAACGTAAAATAATTCACCAGGTGATTAGCCGTTTTCCCCAGTTAACTTCAAAGTCAATTAAAATTAATAATAGTGGTGATAAAAAAATTATTATTAAATATAAACCAACTAAGTAAGCGATTTGATTTGCAAAAGGGTTCGGATCCTAGCCTTGTTGAAAAAGAACAATAATTTCATTTCCTGTTGTTAATTGGTGATAAATTTTTGAATTTCCTTTGACATGTACTCGGGCAAATTCTTTGATACCCGAATCAAGGGATACAAAAATTTCAGTAATAACTACTTTTGGATTTTTCGCTTTAATATATATTAAAATGTCATCGGGAGTTATGGTTGGGATTTTTCCTAAATCAGTTACTGTTAACACATCTTCTAAGTTTATTAAATTATTACTTGTTTCATGGTTGTTACAAGATATTACATTTGTAGTTCCAGTTGTTATAAAAGTTATTGCACCGATCAAACCTAAGATTTTCTTCATGTTAAAGTTTCGCTTTCTATATATAGTAAATAATTTACTTGCATTTTTATTTTATCAATAAAATTAGGTTTTATTCAAATAATTGTACCAAATTTATTGTTTATTTTTGGTATAATTTGTTATGTTAAAAGGGTGATTAAGATGATTAATGATACAATTGTTGCACCAGCAACAAGTATGATGAACCAAGCAATTTCAATAATCCGTCTGTCGGGGCCAGACGCTTTTCCGATTATTAATAAGATTTTTTCAAAAGTAGTTAAACCTCATAAAAATGAAATTCATTATGGTTTTATTAAGGATGGGACAGAAACATTAGACCAAGTTTTATTAATGTGTTTTGAAAATCCTAATTCTTTTACCGGCGAAGATGTAATTGAAATAAATTGCCACGGGGGAGTCTATATTACTAATAAAATTTTAAAGTTATTATTAAAAAATGGTGCTCGCTTAGCTAATCGAGGGGAATTTTCCCAACGAGCTTTTTTAAATGGCAAAATTAACTTAATTCAAGCCGAGGCTATTAATGATCTCGTTCATGCCACAAATGACCAAAGTGCTAAAATCGCGATTAGTAATTTACAGAATAAAAATATTAGTGTTATTAATAATTTTCGCAATGATTTGCTGGATATTATCGCTAATATTGAGGTTAATATTGATTATCCGGAATATGATGGTGTGGGGGATTTAACTGCTGATGAACTCCATGAAAAGTTAAAGGTTTTATCTAATAAAATTGCGGAAATTATTGCATTAAGTAAAATTGGTAAAGTAGTAAATGATGGGGTTAATTTAGTAATCTTAGGACAACCGAATGTTGGTAAATCATCACTTTTAAACGCATTACTAAACGAAGATAAAGCAATTGTTTCTGATACGCCGGGAACAACCCGGGACATTGTTGAAGGTCGGGTAAACATTGGAAACTTAACTTTAAATCTTATTGATACCGCGGGAATCCGAACAACTGATAATGAAATTGAACAAATTGGAATTAATAAAGCTAAACAACAAATTACCTTAGCTGATTTAGTATTACTAGTATTTGATAGTACCCGTTTTTTATCTGTTGAAGAACAAGAATTATTAGAATTAACAAAAAATAAAAAACGAATTATTATTATTAATAAAATTGATTTAAACCCTCATCATCAATATCATTTCCCAACGGATCACCAAATCGAAATAGCGGCTATTAGCCGGGATATTAAACCTCTAATTAATAAGATTAATGAATTGTTTAGTACTGATCAGTTATTTAAGGATGATACGATTATTTTAAGTAATATAAAACAAATTTCTATCCTTGAGAATGTAGAAAAATCTTTGAAAAATGCATATAATAATAGTACAGATGGATTTCCTGTTGATATTGTTAATGTTGATTTACATGAATCATGAAATCTACTGGGAGAATTGTTAGGAGAAAGTTACGATGATAATTTGCTAGACACAATGTTTAGTAAATATTGTCTTGGAAAGTAAGAGGAAAAATATATATGGCTGGGATCTTTGATACACATTGTCATTTAATGTCAGAAGAATATAATGTCGATGAGACATCAGAAACTATTGAAGAGGCAAGAATTAGCGGGGTTGTATTATTAAATAATGTTGGATATGATATTGAATCAAGCGAAGCAGCAGTCCGCCAAGCTTTACAGTATGATAGTGTTTATGCAACGGTCGGGATTCATCCTACTGATGTTGCTCGTCATTCTTCAGCAGATATTCAACGGTTAAATGAGTTAAGTAATGCCAGTAAAGTTATCGCAATTGGGGAAATTGGCTTAGATTATTACCATAAAAATGTTTCACCCGAGTTGCAAAAAGAATGATTCCGTAAACAAATCAAAATTGCAAAAGAACATGATTTACCAGTGGTAATTCATTGCCGAGATGCTTATGAAGATTGTTTTAAAATTCTATTAGAAGAAAAAGTAACTAAAGGTGTGATGCATTGTTATGGTGGGGATATTGTCATGGCCCAAAAATTCTTAGATTTAGGATTTTATATTTCATTTGCTGGGAATATTACTTTTAAAAATGCTGAAAATTTACGGGAAGTGGCCCGTTTAATCCCATTAAATAAATTATTAGTGGAAACGGATGCACCCTATTTAACACCCGACCCTTATCGTGGTGAAAAAAATTACCCCCGTTTTATTACTTATACGGTTAAAAAATTAGCCGAATTAAAAAAAATTCCAGTTGAAGAAATGATTAGAGTTACTTCACGGAACGGAAAAAAAGTATTTGGTATTCAAGAATAACAAATTAAAAATTAATAATAAAAAACATTAGGTTAACCTAATGTTTTTTTAATTTATATTGTTAATTATTTTTTCTTCCCAATGCCAGCTAATAATCCTTTGTCATTGAAGTTATAGTAACCGTTTTCAATACGTTTTCTAATAACTTTTTCAAACGCTCTTGTTCCTTCAATAACACACATTAGCGGATCAGAAGCAGTTCTTGTTGGTAATTGGAAGATATCAAAGAAGTATTTATCAATATTTCTAATTAATGCTCCCCCACCACAAATTGTGATACCATTACGCATGATATCTCCTGCTAATTCCGGAGGTGTATTTTCTAGTAATTCAATTACTAAGTCAGTAATTTTAGAAAAGGCATTTAGTAAAACGTTTCTAATTTCATCAGAACTAATTTTAGCTTCTTTTGGTAATCCTGAAACAATGTCTCTTCCATAAATTTGCATTGCACGTTCATTATGGTATTTAACTAATGAACCGATGTATTTTTTAACATCTTCTGCAGTTTTTTGTCCAATTGCAATGTTATATTCTGAACGAATATATTTACGGATATCATCATCAAAGTGGTTTCCGGCAACTTTAATACTTCTTGCAACTACAATATCTCCTGATGAAATAATTGCTAAGTCAGTTGTTCCTCCCCCAATATCAATGATTAAGTTCCCTTGTGGCAAGTCAATGTTGATTCCTGCTCCGATTGCTGCCATTTTAGCTTCTTCTTCAATAATAACTAAGTCAGCTCCCATATCTTGGGCAACATTTTTTAAAGCTTCTCTTTCTAATTCAGTAACTCCACTTGGACATGCTAGTAAAACTACCGCATTTTTTCAAATATTCATCATTTTCATTCTTGAGAAAACGTGTTTTAATAAATCTTGTGCAGCTTCCATATCTGCGATAACTCCATCAACTAGGGGAGTCACCATTCTAATTTGGTCGTGTGTCTTTCCAATCATATCATAAGCTTCTTTTCCTAAAGCAATTAATTTATTGGTTTTAGTGTCGTAAGCCATTAATGATGGTTCATTATAGACAATCCCTTGACCAGAAACGTAAGCTAACACGTTAGCTGTTCCCAAGTCAAGTGAGATAAATGGTCTTTCTGGTTTCACGTTAATTTCCTCCTTAATATATTCTCTAAATATTATATCAAGAAAAAACCTCTATATTTTTAATTAAAGCGAATTTCTCTAAATATATTCTTTTTTAGTAATCTAATTCTTTAACATGCATTTGTTCTTGACGTAAGATGTCATAGATATCAGATTCGAATTTTTTAGTACCATTAATAACCGCTAGTAATGGTTGTTCACCAACTTTTGATGGTAATTGTAATGTATCTGTGAAGTAACGATCAATTCCCTTAATCAATGCTCCTCCTCCACAAATTGTGATACCATTTTTGAAGATATCTCCTGCCAATTCTGGTGGTGTTTCTTCTAATACTTGGACTGTTAAGTCAATAATTCTTGATACCGGTACTTTTAATACCTCTCTAACTTCTTCTGGAGTAACTTCGATTTCTCTTGGTAATCCTGAAACGACGTCACGTCCATAAACTTTCATTTTTCTTTCGTCTGGGTATTTTGCTAATGAACCAATTTCAATTTTAATTTGTTCAGCTGTTTTTGATCCTACTTCTAATCCATATTGTGAACGAATGAATTTTTGCAATTCATCGTTTAGATAGTTTCCAGCAACTTTTACTGATTTCGATAATACGATATCTCCTGAGGCAATAACAGCAATATCTGTTGTTCCCCCACCCATGTCAACAACTAAGTTACCAGCAGGTTTGTAGATATCTACTCCTCCACCTAGAGCAGCCATTTTAACTTCTTCTTCAACGAAAACTTTAGTTGCTCCTAAGTTCATCGCGATTTTTTTCAACGCTGCTTTTTCTAGTTCAGTAATAACACTTGGACATGCTAATAACATGATTGAGTGTTTTAGTTGTTTTGAGATTCGTAATTTTCCGAAGATATATCTTAGTTGAGCTTCAGTTGCTCTAATATCAGTAATAACTCCGTCAACCATTGGTCTTACAATACGAATTGATTTGTTACCTTTTCCGATCATTTTATAAGCTTCGATCCCTACAGCAATAATTCTATTTTCTTTTATTCTGTAAGCTACGATTGATGGTTCGTTATAAACTACTCCTGAACCTGAAACATACACTAGTGTGTTTGCAGTTCCTAAGTCCATTGAAACGAAAGTTGGTCTTTTACTTTTGCCGCTATTAAATCCTGCCATTGTAAAAATTCCTCCCTTTTTTCTTTTTCAATGTGTATAAACATAAACAATATCTAACATTAAAAATTTTCCCTATTAATGTCAGTAAAAAATGGATTGCAAGACTCTAATACATTGATAATAGAGTATACAATACTAGGTAATTATAACATAAATTTTAAGAAAAAGGAATCTTCTTGGCAAGAGAACTTCGAGAAGATTTTAATTTAAATTATTATAACAAAAATTATTTTAAAAGTGAAATGTTACTAATATTTTTATTGATAATGATTTTATAGTTGAACAAAAAAATTAATAAATTCTTATGTTAGCAATAATTAAATTGGATTAATAGTAGTGTTAATATTTAAGGCAATGTTAAAATTTGGGGATAATACTACTTCAACATGAATTAGAGAGTCTACTAATGCATTAATTGTTTGATTAGCTGTTGATAAATCTAAAATGTATGTTTTTAACACCGGATATAAATTTATTATTTGTTTATAATAATTTTCATAGTCTGTTTTTATTTTACTTTTATATGCTTCAATCGCACTATTAGTTGAAATTTTATATTCAATTTTAATTGAACTATGTTCTTTGGAATAAACGTTAGTTAATAACCCACCTTGTAAAATAATAGGATTATAAATGGTTAAATAAGTGTAAATTAATTTAAAATCATTTTTATTTAGGGGGTCAGTTTCCCGTTCTAAACTATCAATTACTCTGGGATATCATGTTGGTTCAATATTATGAATACTAATTGTTCCGGGGTCTAAAGATTTTCAATCACCACTTAAAACTAGTTGGTACATTGTTTTATCAATTAAATTAAATTGAGAAGCAATTAATAGTTGTTGAATAAACCAATAGTAATAATAGTACCAATTAGGGTCTTTATTAATTCGAAAAACTGATCCATAAATTGGTGCATCAGTTTTGGCATTAAAAGTTCAACTAGTAAAAGCTTGTTTAATTCGATTATCTAAGGTTAAACAACTAGTAACATTACTTGCTAAGCTACTCGTGAGAGTTAAACTAGTTAAGAGTGCTAAGATCTTTTTCATTTATTAATCATCCTTTATTGATAATTATTTATATTAATTATTATATCGTGAAATAAAAAAATCACATGAAGTGATTTATTTATTTTTTTTATTTTCTTCAATTAAGCGATCTCTAATTTCTTTTTCATAAGCAATGCATCCATCAATAACAGCAGTTTGTGGATTTTTAGCAATTTTAACTGGAATCTGGAAGTAACTTTCTAAAAATTCTTTCAATCCACTAATTTGTGCACACCCACCGCTGACTAATAAACCGTTCATTACTGCATCACCGGCTAATTCAGCGGGTGTTGATTCTAAAATATCAGTAACTAATTGTGTAATTGAAGAAAAAATACTAATTAATAATTTTCTAATTTCAGAGTCTAAGATTTCAGTTTCTTTTGGCATTCCAGTAACTACATCCCGACCAAAGATTACCATTTTTTTTGTTTCTTTGCCTTTGTATAATGAACCAATTTGTTTTTTAATTTGTTCAGCAGTTACTACTCCAATTGAGATAGTATGTTTTGCCCGAATATATTTTAAAATTTCCTCGTCGATATAATTTCCTGCAATTTTAATTGATTTACTTACAACAATTCCCCCAGCAGAGATAATTCCGGCACTAGTTTTACCTCCACCAATGTCTAAGATAAAAGTTCCTTTTGGAGCGAAAATATTAGCTCCCGCTCCTAACGCAGCCATTAGGGTATCTTCTTCAACTTGAACAAGATCAGCACCTAAATGTTTACACATTTCAACCATTGCGCGACGTTCTAATTCAGTAACACTTTTTGGACATGCAATTAAGACAATTGAGCCTTTTCAAACTTCTTGAACTTTGGCACGGTTTCCAATATGTTGAATAAATTCTTCTGCAATTCTTAAATCAGTAATTGCGCCATTTCTTAAGGGAGTATAAATTTCAATTTTATCATGTGTTTTTCCTATTAATTTACGAGCATCTTCTCCTAGGGCAACTAGTTTTTTAGTTCCTGTTTCATAAGCCATCACTGATGCTTCATTATAAATAATTCCTCTTCCTCCAATGTAAGCAATTGAATTTGTTGTCCCTAAGTCAATTGCAATAAATTTACGAGGTGGTTTAGGAGAAATATTAAATGTATTTTTTAATACGTCTGTTATAGCCATCTATGATTGTCTCCTTTCATATTGCCTCATTCTATTTTAAAAATAAAATTTCAATATAAATATCTTGTAACTTCTTATATATTCTCTTTATTCCTTAGATATCAAATAATATTTTTCTTACTATCAATACCAAGTAATTTTATTATACATATTATAATCTGTTTTACAAATACTTTTTTAAATAAAAACTTTTTTTTAAATATTTATTTCTATTTGGTAATTTTTGAAAATTAAAAAATAAATTTTAGTTATTATTTTCAAAATTGAGAAGTTGCTTTTTAATTTCGCCACCGGAACGAAATTTATAAAGGTTATTATTTTTACCAATAACCCGGTGGCAAGGAATTAGTAATAAAATGGGGTTTTTGCCAACAGCACTAGCAACCGCCCGGGTTGCTGTTGGTTGCTTAATTTTTTGGGCGAGATCACTATAAGTAATTGTTTCACCAGTTTTAATTTTAACTAATTCATTTCAAACTTTTTTTTGAAATTCACTGCCAGTTAAATAAAAATCATTTAAAGTTAGTGGTAATAATTTTTTTGCAAAAAAATCATCTAGTAATTGACTAATTTCATTTGGGAGTGGGCTAGATTGGTGTTCTAAAATAAATTTATGGTTATCAAACCATGTTGTAATTTCATCATTTTGTAAGCCAAGATAGCAAATTTTGTCATTAAAAGTCCCAATTGTTAAAGTTAAACCATTTTTTTCTGTATTTCAATACTTAATTATTGATTTCATTTTTAAGATACTCCTTAAATTTAATCCCATGTTGGGCAAGATTTCTTGATAAATAACTAGTATTATAACCTAGTGCTTTTGCACATTGCTCAAGAGTTATTTTTGTTTGACAATTTTTAAGATAGTTTTTAAACTTATCAATTATATTAGTGAGTTGAGGGTTTAGCGGTTCACAACGTTTACAAGGACGAAAATTAGCTAGATTTTTAGAATTTTTTGCAAAAATTAAAATATTATTAAGATTTGGGGCCTTTGATTTACAACTAAAACGACAAAATATTTTTGTGGTTTTAACTGCGTAATAGTAATCATCATTTTCTTGACAATTAATAATTGCTTGGTACTGGTTCATTGTTGGTTTCATTCTATTCGCCATCCTTTAGTTATATTTTACACAATAATAAATGCAAAAGAATTTTTCTTGAATTAGAAGTAAAGTTTTTTCGGTTAATTTGAGATATAGTTAAAGAAGAGGTGATTTGAATGAAAACGAGAATTATGACTAACTATCATTATGATTGAGATAGTAACGAAAAAACTTTCTTTGTTTATCAAGATGATATTTGTTTTCATTATGATCAACAACACCAAACTTTAGTGCTAGCGCTCCCATTTGAAAATGAAATTTTTGTTTTAGAAATTTTTAGTTTAGATAATTTGGTAATTGATGTTTACCATTCCCTACCATTAGGACAAGACCAGAAGGATAATATTTTAAATTATGTTATTGAATTATTAGATTTAAATTATGACTTACCAGGTTTTTATTTATTTAGTGCCCAGGATCCGATTTTAAAGTTAATTTATCAAGATCATCTTGGCTTTCGTGCGTATAGTTATTTAAATTTATATGAAGCATTTATGTGAACAATTATTGGTCAACAAATTAATATGAAATTTGCTTATAGTATTAAAAGTGAGCTTGTTAAAAAATATGGGCGAGCAATTAAACACAAAGATTTAACATTATTTGTTTTTCCGACTCCCAAAGTATTAGAAACAGTAAGTTTTGAAGATTTTCAAAAATTAAGGTTATCTAAAAATAAAATTAATACTATTAAGTTAGTGACAACAATGTTTGTTAACCATGAAATTAGTCAGGAAGTATTTAATAGTTTTTCCACCGCCGCGGAAAAAATTAAATTTATTACTAGTATTAAAGGTTTAGGGATTTGGTCTGCAAACTATATTTTGATTCGATCATTAAAACAAAATGATGTTATCTTATTTAAAGATGTAGGATTAAATAATTGTTTAAAAACCTTACTCAATTTAGAAAAAATTGAAGATAGTTTTTTACTAGCCTTACAAGAACGTTATCAACAGTGGTGTCGTTATGCTGTTTTTTATTTATGAAGAGTGTTGTATTAATTTAAAATAAAAAAAGGATTGCTCATCCTTTAACTCTAATTTAAATTTTATATTCTTTTGCTTCTAATAATTCGATTCTTTCAATAACTGCGCCTAAATTTTTTTCGTAAGTTTTTGCCCCATCAATCACACACATTAGGGGATCTTGGGCGGCTCTAACTTTTAATTGGAAAATTGATTCAAAGTATTTAACAATTCCTCGAATTAATGCGCCACCTCCACAAATTGTGATTCCATTACGAATAACATCTCCGGCTAATTCGGGTGGTGTTTCTTCTAAAACTTCCACTAATAAATCAGTAATTCTTGAGAATGGTGCTAATAACACATTTTTAATTTCTTCTGGTTTGATCATAACTTCTCGTGGTAAACCAGTAATAATATCACGACCAAAAGCACGAATTGGTTTTTCATTAACAATTTTAACCAATGCTCCAATATCTTTTTTGATTTGTTCAGCGGTTCTAATTCCAATTAAAACATTGTATTCTGCCCGAATATATTTTTGGATTTCTTGATCAAAGTGTTTTCCTGCCACTTTTACTGATTTTGACTTAACAATATCCCCAGCTGATAAGATGGCAATATCTGTTGTTCCTCCCCCAATATCTATTACTAAATTACCTTGGGCAAGTCCAATATTAATACCGGCTCCTAATGCGGCTAGTTTAACTTCTTCTTCAACTAAAACATAACTAGCACCCATATCTTTAGCAATTGCTTTTAAAGCACTGCGCTCTAATTCAGTAACACCACTAGGACAAGCTAGGATTACTAATGAATTTTTTCAGATACCAGTCATTTTTAATCTACCAAAAATATGTTTTAATAAGTCTTGTGCAGCATCCATGTCCGAAATAACTCCGTCCACTAAAGGAGTTACCATTTTAATATGATCATGAGTTTTCCCAATCATTTTATAAGCTTCTTCCCCTAATGCTACTAATGAATTACTTAAGGTGTCATATGCCATCATTGATGGTTCATTATAGACAATTCCTTGGCCAGCGACATACGCGACAGTATTTGCAGTTCCTAAATCTAATGCTAAAAATGAATATTCTTTTCCAAATTTATAATTAGCCATCTTTTCTTTGCCTCCTACTCTTATATATAAATAAAATATTTATTTTAATATAATAGTCTAATGTAATTATACTATAAAAATGGTATAAATAAAAAGAAAATATATTGTAACTAGTTTTAGTGAGGGAGAATATGTGAGATAATAATATAATTGTTGTTGAAGGCAAAACCGATACCAATAAAATTCAAAGTATTTATCCAAATTTAACTTGTATAGAAACAAATGGCAGTGCAATTGATGAGCACATCTTACAACACATTAAACAATTAAGTTTAACTCATCAAATTATCATCTTTACCGACCCTGATTATCCTGGTCAAAAAATTCGGCAAATAGTAAGTGACTATCTCGATAATAAGTGCGCGCATGCTTTTATTGATAAGAATCTAGCAATTAAAAATAATAAAGTTGGGATTGCCCAAGCAGATCCAGAAACAATTAAAAAGGCCTTGGCCAGTCTTGTTCATTTTAATTCCAACCAAGAACCAAGTATTTCTTGGCACGATTATATTATTTTAGTAGATACCAAACCAAAACGCGATTATCTTAGTCAAAATTTACACCTTGCAAAAGTTAATAATAAAACTTTGTATAAATGATTAAATTTAATGGGGATTAATAAAACAGAAGTTCAAGAAATTTTAAAGGAGCAAATTAATGATGGCACAGCAAAATAAAGAAATGATGAACCATAATATTTATGCCAAAAAAAAATTTGGTCAAAATTTCTTGACTAATAAACATATTATTAATTTAATTATTGATAGTGTTCTTGATGGTCCTAACCAGGGAATTATTGAAATTGGTCCCGGAATGGGAGCGTTAACAGCGGAAATTATTCATAAAGCAGCCAAAACGGTTGCTATTGAAATTGATGAGAATTTAATTGAATTTCTTATTAATAAATATCAAACTGTTAAAACTTTTAAGGTAATCCACCAAGATATTTTAAAAACAAATTTAGACCAGTTGGTGGGGGAAGAATTTTCTAATCTTCAAGAAGTTAATATTATTTCTAACATTCCATACTATATTACTTCACCAATTATTTTTAAATTATTAAAAATAACAAATCCAAAGGTAAAGTCTTTTGTGCTGATGATGCAAAAAGAAGTGGGGGAGCGAATTTTAGCTCGACCAAATACAAAGAGCTATAATAATTTATCGATTGTTTGCCAATTTTATTGTGATATTGAGAAGGTTACGATGGTTGGCAAAAATAATTTTGTTCCGGTTCCCAAAGTTGATAGTATTGTTTTAAAATTTACTTTTAATAAAAAATACCATGATATAAAAAATGAAGGATCATTTTTAGAATTTATTCGTTCAATGTTTAGTACAAAACGAAAAACAATTTTAAATAACTTGGGTAATTATTTAAAAAATAAAAGCCAAGCAGAAACAATTTTAACTAGTTTAAAATATAATCATAATTTACGTTCTGAAAATTTAACTTTAAATGACTTCTATCTGTTATATAATAAAATTAATGAAGAGGAGTCTTAATAGATGGAAATTAAATCATATGGCAAAGTTAATTTAACTTTAAAAGTTTATAAAAATAATCGAAAACGAAACTTGCATAAAATTAATTCGATTATGTTTCCCTATCAAGAACTATTTGATATTATTACTGTTAAAAAAAATAATACTCAGCAATTTAACTTTCAGTGTAATCTTTTGGAATTAAATAATAATGAAAATACAATTGTTAAAGCCTACCAAGCTTTCTTACAAGAATTTCCTGAATTTAAGGAAATTGGGATTGATATTTTTTTAGATAAAAAAACACCAGTTGGTTCTGGGTTAGGTTATTCCAGTAGTAATCAGGTCGCAACCATTAAACTATTATGTCGCATTTTTAAAATTGATTTTAATAGTAAAAAAGTTTTAAATTTAATTAAAAGTTTATCTTGTGATGCCTTATTTTTTTATTATCAAAAACCAGCTCGTCTTTTAGGTTATGGTAATCAGATTCATCTATTGTCTAAACACCAAATTACAAAGTATGAAATCCCAAATTGTAAGGTAATCATTAGTAATATTCCCTCAATTACCAAGGATGTTTATGCTGAATTTGATTTGGATTATTCATATTATAAAAAAAGAAATCGGGTTTTTCCCGAAAAATATTTCAACATGTTAGAAAAACCAGCGTTAAAAATTAACCAAAAATTAAAAGAATTCCACCATACTTTAACAAAACAATATAGCCATGTTTTATTAGCTGGGAGTGGGGGGTCATTTTTGGTTTGATAATCACAACTATTTTGAAAGATATCCGCTATAATTAATTTTAAAGGAGAGTGGCAAAGTGAATAAAGTTTTATTAATTGATGGGAACTCGTTAGTGTTCCGGGCTTTTTATGCAACAGCATATGGGGGAGAAATGTTAAAAAGTATGGACGGGACACCGACCAATGCTGTGTATGCTTTTGCCAATATGTTAAATAAAATCTTAAAAGAAAATAACTATTATTCGGTAGTTGTGGCGTTTGATAAAAATAAAAAGAATTTTCGCCATGATTTACTAGCGAATTATAAGGAGGGGCGTAGTAAAACCCCACAGGAATTAATTACCCAGTTCCCAATTGTTAAAGAATATCTGGATAATTATAATATTCCTTATTTAGAACAAGATGGTTATGAAGCAGATGATTTAATTGGGTGTTTATCAAAATTAGCCGAAACTGAAAATTATTATGTTGACATTTTATCCAGTGATAAGGACCTTTTCCAATTAATTTCTCCCAAAACTAATGTGCTAGTAACTAAGCAAGGAATTTCGAATATTGAAATTATTGATGAAAAAGCTTTGCACGAAAGATGAGGGATTACTCCGAACCAAGTTCCTGACTTAAAAGGATTGATGGGTGATCCTTCTGATAATTTAAAAGGAGTACCTGGTGTTGGTGAAAAAACCGCGATTAAATTAGTTAAAGAATATGGGAGTTTAGAAAATTTATATCAACATATTGATGAAATTAAGGGAAGTTTGCATAATAATTTAGCTATGGCAAAAGATGATGCTTTATTATGCAAACAAGTAGCAACAATAGTTTGCGATGTGGCATTAACTAATTTTAGTTTTGTTCCCCTTCATCCTGACCATAACAAATTAATTGATTTTTATTTAAAATATAATATGAATTCGTTTGTAAGCAAATTATTTAATGGGAAAGAAGAAAAGATTAATGATCAGTTAAAAGTTAACATTATTGAAGAATGAAAGAAAGATTATCAAGCGGACCACAATGTTGTTTACTTAGAACTTTTTGATGAAAACTACCATTTATCTGAAATCATTGCCTTTGCAATTATTAATAGCCAGGGTATTTTTTACTATGATTTTAACATTGCTAAATTTGACCAAGCATTTTTAGAATTTTTAACTGATTCAAAATTCGAAAAATGAACATATAATGCAAAAAGTTTAATTGTTAGTCTACACCGTTCAAATATTAGTATTAATAATATTGCTTATGACATGATGCTGGCTGGTTATGTTTATAATTCTAATATTAAGAATTCCTTTGATTCTTATATTAAGTTGTTTTCTAATAAACAAATTTTAAGCGATGAGTTATTTTATGGAAAAGGGGTTAAAAAAGAAATCCCGAATGATTTAACGCGATTAAGTCATTTTATTTGTGAAAAAGCTAATTATATTTATACTCTGCATGACCAAATTATTAATTTATTAAAAACAAACGAACAATATGAGTTATATTATGATATTGAATTACCAACCGCTTTTGCATTAGCTCAAATGGAAATTAACGGGGTTAAAGTTGACCGTGAAGAATTACAACGCCAAACCTTACGAATTGAACAAATTGTTAATAATTTAAACCAAGAAATTAATACAATGAGTAATCGCGAAATTAATCCTAATTCGCCAAAACAGGTTTCGGAATTATTATTTAAAGATTTGGCTTTACCAGATTATAAAAAAGGGTCAACTGCCCAAGAAGTTTTGGAAGGAATTAAGCTAGCCCATCCAATTGTGGCAAAAATATTAGATTATCGGAAATATCAAAAACTGTATTCAACATACTTAAAAGGAATGGAAAAATACATTTTTAAAGATGGCAAAGTTCATACAATTTATAAACAGACATTAACAAACACCGGACGGTTATCTTCTGTCGAACCTAATATGCAAAATATTAGTATTCGTGATGAAGTTCAGCGAGAAGTTCGCAAAATTTTTACTGTTTCTAACAATAATAATATTTTATTATCTTGTGATTATTCACAAATTGAATTACGAATTCTAGCTCATATGTCAAAAGACGCTGATTTAATTGCCGCCTTTAACCGGGGCGAAGATATTCATACCAATACAGCGATGAAAATTTTTAATTTGTCCAAAGAACAAATTACCCCAAATATTCGCCGCAGTGCTAAGGCCGTTAATTTTGGGATTATCTATGGGATTAGTGATTTTGGGTTAGCGAATGATTTGAATATCTCAGTGGCGAAAGCAAAAGAAATTATTGCTAATTATTATAGTCAGTTTCCAACTATTAAGAAATTTATTGATACCCAAGTTGAATTTTGTAAAAAAAATGGGTATGTTACAACAATTTTTAACCGGAAACGTTATGTTCCAGAGATTAATGATCATAATTATATGCAACGAGAATTCGGAAAGCGTGTCGCAATGAACATGCCTATTCAAGGAAGCGCCGCAGATATTATTAAAATTGCTTTAAAAAATATTGACCAAAAATTTAAAGAATTACATTTGCAATCAAAAATAATTGCTCAAATTCACGATGAATTAATCTTTGAAGTTGTTAAAGATGAACTAACGCAAGTGCAAACTATTGTTAAAGAACTGATGGAAAATTCGACAAAACTGGATGTTAAATTAACTGTTGATATGAAAACTGGTTATAGTTGATATGAATTAAAATAACAAGATTTATTAATTAGGATAGATAAATAATGAAAAATCTTGTTATTTTTTAACAAAAATAATTTAAAAATTATATAATTATTTTTGTTGTTATTTTATTGTAAAGATAGAAAAAAGGAGATTTATGCAAACAAACAAGAATATCGTTAGTCCGATTCCATTTGCAATTGTTGGTGTCGCGCTAGGTTTAACGACCTTAGGAACTGGTTGAACATTATTTGCTAACCAGGGTGGGGGTTTTAGTTTTGAAGCAAATTGAGTGCCCAAATTAACAATGACCCTTGCATGTTTATTTGTATTACTAGGAATTATTAAAATGCTGGGTGATCCAAAGTGAACATGAAACCATTTGTTGAAAGATGCTGTTGCCTCTTCTCATTTTGCAGTTTTTCCAATGGTAATTATTTCAATTGGAGCGTTTATTTTAGGATACCAAGATAAATCCGCAACTGGTGCTTACTTACATTCCGGAGGAGTATATTACTTTGGATTAATTGTGTGATACCTGGGCTTAATTATTCAGCTTTCACATTTTCTATTTTGATTTATTTTAAAATGTTGAACATTCAAATGAGCTGATGTGGATGCCTCATGGTATGTACCACCTGTGGGAATTGCGGCAGCTAATGTGATTCCTGCCCAACAATTGGGTGATCATTACACATTATTTTTACAAGTATTGTGGTACATTGTTTTTGCAATGTATATTATTGCAACTCCAATCATTTGATACCGTTATTTATTTATTAAAGGACATGATAGTGAATTACCATCAATGGGAATTTTAACATCTGTGCATTCACTGATGTTAGTATCTTATTTCTTTGATTTTAATGATACTCCCCAAGAACATCCAAGTTTTATGATTATTTTAGGATCATTCTCACTGGTTATGACTTTAATTGTATATATCACAATGTTTAAAACATTCCGTACCAAATGGTTTAATCCGGGATTATCGGGATACTCATTCCCATTAGCGGTGTCAGCTGTTGGTCGAATTATTTTTGGTGAGTACCTAGCAAAATTAGTAACAAATCCAACAATGCAAAACGAGTTATTAACTACTTTTAAATACTGAGCATTAATTGAATTAATTATTGCTACTGGTGTCTTTATTTATTTAATTGCCGGATTTGGTTATTTATTAGTAACAGGTTATATGAATTATTTTAAAAATAACAAACAAGCAACAAAAGCAAAGGCTTAAAAAAAGTATCTATTGAATAGATACTTTTTATTTTAGTAATTCTTTAATTTTTTCTTGGTTTAAATGTTGATCAAAAATCTTATCATAATCCACCCGGTATTTATGGGCAATTTGTTTAATTTTACTTTTCGCTTCATCATCGGTCATCGTATCACCAATATTTGGGTATAAATCAATAATTCGATCAGCTAATTGCACAAAATCTTTTTCTAAGCTATTGAAAACAATTTCTTGAAAGCGGGTGCTAATCGCGGTAGTAATATTAATATAATATTTTTCCACATCCTTAGTTTTAATTAATTCTAAACAATTTCGGTAAATAATTGGTAGATAATAATCACAAATAAAGCGGATGGTATGTTCGCGAAAACTTAGGACTCATTTTGCATAATATTCATCTGAAAGATCATTGGTAATTTCTCGTTCTTCATTTAGTTTTTCAAAATTAGGAATGATGAATTGGTTTGTAATTTGGGAAAAAATTGTTGTTAAAAGTAAGTTAAGGTTAGTATCTAGTAAGTATTGGTATAATTCACGATATTGTTGATCACTATTTTGCACTAGTAAGTTAATAATATCTTGGTAGTCGGACTCTATAATATCAAGGTTAAAAACAACTTTACTATTTAACTCTTTAACTGGGTAAGTTAATGGCAATTTTTCAAAATATTTTTTATAAAATGGTCGGTTAATTGCTTTTTCTAGTAATAAATGTTGATGATTATCCGTTATTTTATCAACAGTTATTTTGCGGTTTAGTGTTCTTTGGCGTTTATATTTTTGATTCCGAATTCTTGTCATTAAGGGTTTGTATAAGGCAATTGTAAAAAGAATTAATGCGACAATTACCAATACGGCAATTCCTCAATCAGGCATAAGTTCACTTCCTAACTATAGTTAATATATTAATTATATCTTAATATTTTTTAAACATTATAATTTCTGTTTTTTTCTTTTTGGACAAATAGATAGTTTAATATTTTTTTACTATAATATAATTAAAGTAGAAAGTGAGTATTACATTATGCCAGAATTACCAGAAGTTGAGACAGTCAAACGAATTTTATTAAAAAATATTAAGGGGATGACAATTACTGATTGTTTAATTTTTACTAATAAAATTATTAAATATCCCACTGTTGATGAATTTAGCCAACAAATTATTGGCCAAACTATTAACAATATTGAACGAAAAGGTAAACATTTACTTTTTATTTTAGATGATTATGTTTTAATTAGTCATTTAAGAATGGAAGGAAAATATTATTTTGTTGATAAAAATAGTGACGGGGATTGAAAACACATTATGGTTGCTTTTGAATTAAATAAGCAATACCAATTACGTTACCATGACACCCGTAAATTTGGAACAATGCATTTATACCCTAAAAATATCTATTTAACTACCCCACCACTAAATAAACTAGGATTAGAACCATTTGACCCTCGTCTAACAGTGGAATATTTGCAACCACGGTGAATGAAAAAAACCCAACCAATTAAAACAACATTATTAGAACAAGATACGATTGTGGGAATTGGTAATATTTATGCGAATGAAATCTTATTTGAATCACGAATTCATCCCGGTGAAAAAACAAAAAATTTAACCATATCTGATTATCAAAATATTATTGATAATACGCGCAAAGTTTTAACAACAGCAATTAACGAAGGGGGGACAACCATTGCAACCTATCATCCTGAACCTGGTGTTGATGGGAAGTTTTTACAGCATTTAAAAGTTCATGGTCGTGCCAACCAGCCGTGTTATGTTTGTCAAACTTTAATTACCAAAGATTTTATTAATGGTCGGGGAACATATTATTGCAGTAATTGTCAAAAGTTAAAATAAAATTACTAAGAAAATTAAAAAAAATTATTAAATTTAATATTTTTAAGGTAATATTTATGTGAGGTTTATTAAAATAACTATTATATTTAACAAGTCAATTACTATTTAGTAGGAAACAGATATTAATACTTTAAGATAATGGTTAGTAAACATAGTTTATTGGACATGTAAAGAAGGTAGAAATTTATGGGCGGTAATTTTGAATTATCATTTATTTGAGGTTATTATTTTTTATCAGCATTAAGAGTTAATGCCCTTTTTTCGCAGATTATTATTAATCGTAATTCTGATTTAAAATTAATTGAGTTTCGTCCAAAAACATTTTCAGAGTTTATTAACCAAGCTTTTTTATATAATTTCTTAGTTATTTTATTATTTTCAAATAATTGGGTAATGCTGTTTTGAGAAATGATTAACGATATTGCTGAAACAATTGAAAAATGTCCTTTTAACGAAGGACCATTATTCTTTAGTAAGGATAATTATAAAGAAGAAAGTCAATCATACTGTCGCAAACTTACTAATTTTAATTTTTTAAATTTTATGCAATTTAAACTAATTAATGCCCAAGAAAATGATCTGGTGTTACTAATTTAATAATTGTTATTTTAAAATAAGTTACTATTATTCTATTTTTCATAATGGAAAAATATCTTTTTTGAGTATGTTTTTAAATTATTACAGTTATTAAACTAGGGGGAATATTACAATGAAGATTAATAAAAAAAGCCATCGTCCAAATTTTATGCGGGGTGTAAATTTATTATTTAAAAATGTTTTTAAAGATGTTTTTAAAAACTGAATCCAAGTTATTATTTTAACTTTTTTAATTATAATTAGTGCCGTCGGGTTTACTGTTTTACAAACAACAACAACCCGGATGAAAGGTGAATATAATATTGCAATCAAGGAAGGTCGTTTACATGACGCTATTTTTGAAGCTGACTTTGCTAGCAAAACTTCTGATCCTGATAACCCATTAGGCCCGGATGTTTTTAATGATTATGGTGTGAAGGGAAATTATAACCAACGGGTACTGCATGAAATTCAAGAAACTTTTAACAGTTTATATCCAAGTGTTTACAATACTTTCGACTATATTCGTCGCGAAACACGTTTATTCGATAAAAAAATTGCTAATGAAAACTATTTATTTAAAGCAATTGCATATGGAAATAAAAGTAACCTAACTCCCAATGGGAAAATTCCTTTTACGCCAACAGTTGATAACTTAATTATCACTGCGCGGGGAACATATGTGAATGGTCAACAATATGATGGTCATCTTTATGGAGGAATGAATATTGATAGTACTGGTGCAGCCACAAGAGCAGCTGAAGATGATGTTGTTATTGACCCTATTTTCGCACGACAAAATAATCTTGCCCTGGGAGATTATATATGTCCCCAGTTAGATGATGGAAAGTTAACTTGTGATCCTACTAAAATTGATCCTAAAACAACTGTTCCATTAAGAATTGTCGCCTTTGGATATACTCCTGACTTTACCTATCCAATGGTTGACCCAACTACCGTGTTACCAGATACGAAAAAAGATGCCTTAATTTATGTTAATCCTCAAATGTTTGGATTAGTATGAAGTGATGCTGACCCAGCCAATGATTATCCAATGGAATATTGAAAACAATATCCCACAAATGATATGATGGCGTTATCATCAATTGCCGATAAAGAAACATATTATTCAATTAAAATAAATGATCCGCGCATTACTCCAGAAGCTTTAAATAAGCAAATGAACTATTACATGACGCTTGCAGCTGGAAATAAGGGAAAATATATTTACCGGATTTATGATCAAAATTATCGTTTTAGTCCCCGCACTTCAATGATGAATGATATGACAGCCTTATATACCACAGCATTAACAATCGGGTTAGTTATTATTTTAATTATTGCCTTCTTTATCATTGTGTTACTAATTAGAAAGCAAATTACTTTTGCACGTCAACGAATTGCAACATTAAAATCACTAGGTTATGATAAACTAACGGTAATCGGAGCTTATAGTGCTTATCCGTTAACAATTGGTATTATTGGGGGCTTAATTGGGTGGTTTATTGGAACAGCTATTCAAAATTTACCAGTAAATGCTTTTCAAAAATTCTTTGCAATGCCATTTGGTGGCTTCAATTGAAGCGGGGGGGCTTTTGCAATTGCTGTCATTCTAATTACTGCAGTACTTGTTTTAATTACCTTCTTTACCGGATGATTTACAATTAGTGGTGATGTTTTAAAATTATATGCTGAGCAAAAACAAACAAAATTAGTCTCAACAATCCAACGAACATTAACAAAAATTAATCCGCGTCGTAGTTTCCATGTCCGCTTCCAAATTGCAATTTTTACAAAATCATTAGGACGAATGATGATAACTTTTATTGCCTTAATTATTGGGAGTGCCTTGATTACCGCTGCAATTTTTGCTCCCAAATCATTGACAACAATGATTGATAAAACTTATAAAAATAAGGATTATCAAGGAGTTTCTCATTATGAATTACCAATTTGAAATTCCCCATTATCAACTTACCGAACATATGATTTATCAGTTGGAAACCATGATGACAATCCATTTTTAGGACAAGATGCTATTAATGGTAAAATTGCTCCTTATAACTTGTTACCAGTTCATATTGACCCTTATATTGTTAATACTGATTTAGAATTAGCTAAAAATAATGTATTAATGTCAGTTATTGGGTCAGGCCAATTACAGAATTCAAATTGATTGCTTTATAATAAAGATTATATTCAATCAATGATTACTGCTGAAAATGCTGGATTATATAATGATCCTAGTGTTGCACCATTTGCTTATATTACTTGTTCAATTGCCCTTCCCGATTATTCAAGTGTGATTGCGGGAACAATGTCAACTTATGAATTTGCTTTAAAATATGCGCAACCTGATCCCAACGAGCCAGGAAAAATTATTTGATACCAAATAGTTGATACGAACGGAGTTCCCCAAAAAATTACCGACCGGGATGGCAACGAAATTGCAATTCCTTCTAATGTCAATTTAAAAGCAATGTCCGCAGGAGTATGTAGTTATGAAGGAGTGTTAACAAGATCACCATGATTTGTCCGGGAAAGATTATCAAGTCCGGATCTAAACCTTCAATATGGAATTGGGTTTGGAGCGATTCCTTATAATCCTAATACTGACCAGTCAGCGATTTATTTCAATCCGATTATTAAAAAAATTAATAACCATAATAATATTGATGGGAATAAAGATAGTATTGATGGTTATGGAATTAACCCTCATAACTATTATGTTGATAACAATGGGAATCCCCATTATCTAAATTTAACTAATTTATATGATGAACATGGTCATAATTTAATTAATAATTTAGAAAATTACCAAGTTGATTTAAGTAACCCAAATGCTGTCTTACCAGTGGTAATTAATCAAGCGCTTGCGAAAAAACTAAATATAAAAAATGGTGATGTTTTAACAATTGCCCCAAATAATGATACTTTACAGTATTACAATGGAACGCGGGTTAGAAACTATGAACCATTTAATGTCAACGGAACCAACACCTCTGATTTAGATTACACAAGTATTCAAAAAGGTTTTGGTGGTAATTCAATGACCCAACAGTTACGAGATGCCTTTTGGCCAAATCAAAGTACTGTTAAAGTTGGTGGTGATACATTTGATTTAGCAATTCAGCCATATATGGACAGTGTGCAATCATCAAGTGGGAGTGATTTAGCATATAAAGGTGAACACCGCTTATATTACTCAAATAATGCTCAAAACCAAACAACAATGGGTCATTTGATTTATGAAAATAAATTGTTTACTAGTCCCATTACCAAAGAACAACAAGTACAAGTGGTTGGAATTGATGAAGACTACGGTAATGGTAAAATGTATACTTTAAATGAACAAACCCATTTTAAAAATTTAGATAATATTAAAGATGGGAATGGTGATTTGGTTGGTCCCAAATTATATGCCGAAAGAATGTTAAACTTTGATAAGTTACGTGATTATTTAGTTCCGATTTTTAACCTAAGTAATTTAAATGCGCCAACATTAAATTATACAGCAGGTTTATATAATAGCTATCTTTATGGAAACGCATATGATTCTAGTACCCAAACAATTGATTTTAAAATTGTTAATAGCTGATCTACTTCCGAAAAACTGGAATTTTATAATCATCTCCGCTTGTTTGATTCGTTATATCCAGTTTGAAACGCCAAATTTACAACTTCTACCGCCCTTGATGATGTCCAAAGTAGTATTGGCCTTCATCAAAATGTAGGAGACTATACAAGATTAACACTTGGAGGGGGACAAGAATTTGGCCCTGGCGCGGACTTAACAACAATGTATCCACAATATGGTTATGCCGGATTAACTTTTGATGCTTTATTATCTCAACAATTACATGTTATTGAAAGCTTTGTTAATTTAATTACAATTGCCTTATATTTCTTCTTAGCAATTGCAATTGCAATCTGTTTTATCATTATTGTCTTTACTGCTAATATGATTATTACAGAAAATAAACGATTAATTTCAACCATGAAAGTGTTAGGTTATCGAAATCGCGAAATCACCAAAGCAATTCTAGGAATGTACTTCCCAGTTATTGTTGTTGGTTTAGGACTAGGAATCCTAGCTGGTTGATTCATTTATGCGGCAGTCGTCGGTATGTTAGTTGGTTGATTTGTCTTACCAATTATTAAAACATGGTGACTATTTGTAATCATTATTGCAATTGTCTTAGTAACTTATACTATTTCATTACTTGGTGGTTATATTTCATTAAAACGGACTCGTGTCTTAGATGCTTTACAAGAATAAAATTAAAAAACCCAACTTGAAATCAGGTTGGGTTTTATTTATTTTTAAATTATTATTAAAAATAAAAATAACCTCAAGCGCTAACTTGAGGTCTAGAAAAAACTATGAAAAAACTATTTACGAACGGAAACTCATTATTTAACCAGGTAAAGGAGGCCCTTCCAAACCCTGGAACAAATTTCTATCCACTATATGTTACCATATAGCATTTTTATCATAGCATAGTAAATTCTAAAATAAATAGATTTCATAAATATGAAAAAAATTAATTTAATAAATTTAAAACCTTTTATTTATTGAATTTTTTAAGATACTGAATATTTAAAATCTTAAAAAACAAAACAAATTTGAAAAACAAAAAACACAGTTATACTGTGTTTAGAAAAAATTATGAAAAACTATTTTGAACGGAAACATATTGTTTGGTTAAGATTTTATCTTAACCTGTCTTTATGATAACATATTTTGTAAAAGTGTGTAATTTTTCCCAAAAAAAGCAATAATTTTTTAATTTTATTTGCAAAATTTTGAAAAATATGTGATATTTTTTAAAACTTTGTTAATTCTTATTTTTTCCCGAGATTTATTAGGCAAAAGGTTTATAATATTAATGTTAAAGTTAAATATATAGAAGGAGAAAAAACAATATGGCAAGAAAATATCATGCAAGATTAGTAAATGCTAAAGGAATGGTTGACAAAGCTCATCAAAACAAATATGCTGTTGGTCATTTTAACATTAATAATCTAGAATGAACAAAAGCATTATTAGAAGTGGCCCAAGCAACTAACACGCCAATTATTTTAGGAGTATCAGAAGGTGCTAACAAATATATGGGAGGATTTAAAGTTGTTGAAGCAATGGTAACTAATTTATTAGATTCTTTAAATATAACTGTTCCAGTTGCGTTGCACTTAGATCATGGTCAATCAGTTGAAAGTTGTAAAGCAGCGATTGATGCTGGATTTTCATCAGTAATGTATGATGGAAGTCATCACCCATTTGAAGAAAACTATAAAAATACCCAAGAAGTTATTGCCTACGCAAATGCTCATGAAGTTTCAGTAGAAGCGGAAATTGGAACAATTGGTGGTGAAGAAGACGGGGTTATTGGAGCCGGTGAAATTGGTGATCCAGCTGAAGCTAAAAAAATGGTTGATTTAGGAGTTAGTTTTTTAGCTGCTGGAATTGGGAACATTCATGGACCGTACCCAAAAGGATGAAAAGGATTAAATTTTGAAGCATTAGAAAAAATACAAGCGGCAGCTCAAATTGGAATGGTATTACATGGAGGTAGTGGAATTCCGCAAGAACAAGTGATGAAAGCAATTTCATTAGGGATTAGTAAAGTAAATGTTAATACTGAATTACAAATTGCTTTTGCAGCAGCCACAAGAAAATATATTGAAGAAGGTAAAGATAAACCAGAAAATGGTAAAGGATTTGACCCTCGTAAATTATTACATCCCGGTGTTGAAGCAATTAAAGAAACTTTTAGTGAATTAACTGGTTGATTTGGTTGCAAAGGTAAAGCTTAGGAATTAAATTTTAGCGGAGGCATTTTTACTAAAATAATTTTGGTAAAAATGTTTTCTTTTCGCTAATTATTTTTATTTTAAAATTATGAACCATAAAGTTTAAAGTAAAAATAATTAAGACTATAATTAAAATTGAATTAGAAGAGAAGGAGGAATATTATGGAAAATAAAAAAATTACTGGTGCTGATATTGTTGTTGATACTTTAATTAACCAAAATGTTGAATATATTTTTGGGATTCCCGGTGCCAAAATTGATAAAGTTTTTGATGTGTTATTAGACCGGGGACCAAAATTAATCTTAACTCGTCATGAACAAAATGCAGCTTTTATTGCTGGGGGAATTGGTAGAATTACTGGGAAACCTGGGGTTGTTTTGGTGACTAGTGGCCCAGGGGCTTCCAATTTAGCAACCGGTTTAGTTACTGCGAATGCGGAAGGGGACCCCATTGTTGCAATTGCGGGGAATGTTTCTCGTGCAGATAGTTTAAAAAGAACCCACCAATCAATGGATAATGCGGCCTTATTTGCTCCAATTACTAAATATAGTAAAGAAGTAGTGCACCCTGATAATATTTCAGAAGCCTTAGTTAATGCCTTTCGGGAAGCAACTTCACCACGAAAAGGAGCCACTTTTGTTTCTTTACCCCAAGATATTGTTAATGCAACTGATTTAAAAGAAACCGCAATTTTGCCTTTTAATGAACATGATTTAGGACCAGCTGAGGAATCAAAAATTGATCAGTTAATAATAGAAATTAAAAAAGCAAAATTACCAGTTTTATTATTAGGAATGCGTTCTTCAAGTCGGGAAGTGACAACAGTAATTCGTAAGTTATTAACAAAAACAAAAATTCCAGTTGTGGAAACTTTCCAAGCCGCGGGAGTGATTTCACGAGAATTAGAAACTTGTTTTTATGGTCGTGTTGGTTTATTTAAAAACCAACCAGGAGATATCTTATTAGACCAATCAGATTTAGTAATTGCGGTTGGTTATGATCCGATTGAATATGATCCTGTGGTATGAAACCATGATAAAAAATCAAAAATTATTCATATTGATGAAGTAATTGCGGATATTGATAATTATTACCAACCAGAATTAGAGTTAATTGGCAATTTGCCAGCAACACTAAATAAATTTATTGATAAATTTGAAGGGCTAACATTAGATCCAGCCGAAGATAAAATCTTAAATGATTTACACACGAGACTAATGGCTAGTCAAAATGCTAAAAGTACAAGTGATAGCAATTTAACGCACCCTTTACAAATTATTAATACCCTACGGGCTTTAATTGATGATAAGGTTACAGTAGCAGTTGATGTTGGTTCAATTTATATTTGAATGGCGCGGCACTTCCGTTCATATGAACCACGAAGACTATTATTTAGTAACGGGATGCAAACATTAGGAGTCGCCTTACCATGGGGGATTGCTGCTTGTTTAGTTCGTCCGGGAGAAAAAGTAGTTTCCATGTCCGGTGATGGGGGATTCTTATTTTCGGCAATGGAATTAGAAACTGCGGTGCGACTAAATTTACCACTAGTGCACTTAATTTGAAATGATGGTTACTTTGATATGGTGGCCTTCCAACAAAATATGAAATACAATCGTACTTCGGCTGTTGAACTGGGACCAGTTGATTTTGTTAAATATGCCGAAAGTTTTGGAGCCATTGGTTTGCGAGTTAACCACCCCAGTGAATTGCAAAGCGTTTTAGAACAAGCGTTAGCTGCAAACAAACCAGTTATTGTTGATATTCCAGTTGATTATAAAGACAATATTTTATTAGCTAAAACATTACTTGATAAGGAGATTTACTAATGAAAAAAAATTATTCGCAATTATATCAATATTCAACAATTGCTAGTTTATTTGCCGGGAACTATGATGGTTCAATTACTTTTAAAGAATTATTAAAACATGGCGATTTTGGGTTAGGAACTTTTGACCATTTAGATGGAGAATTAATTGTTTTAGATGGGAAAGCCTACCAATTAAAAGCTGATGGTAGTGTCCACAATGTTAAACCTGACTGAACTTCTCCGTTTGCTTCGTTAAGTTTTTTCAAAGCGGATAAAACATTTACTTTGGAAAAAACAGTTACTCTCGAAGAGTTAGAAGCAATTATTAGTGAACATTTTCCTAGTAAAAACATCTTTTATGCTTTAAAAATTACTGGTTATTTTGAAGAAATTTCAACCAGAACAGTAGCCTATCAAGAAAAACCATATCCAACTTTAATTAATGCAACTAAAGATCAGGGAGTTGCAAAATTTGAAAAGTTACAGGGTACATTAGGTGGTTTTTGAACTCCTGAATTTGCTAATACAATTGGGGTCCATAACTACCATTTGCATTTTTTAGATGATAGTAAAACTAAGGGTGGGCATGTTTTCAATTTTCAATTAGTAAATCCCACTGTTGAGATTTCTTATTTAACAACAACACTCTTAGTGCTACCAAATAATGAAGAATATTTAACGGCGGATCTCGAAAATGAAAATTTACAAGCAGAAATTCATGCTTCTGAACGACACCGAGGATAAAAAAACAATGTTTTAGAACATTGTTTTTTTATTTATTTGTTATTAAGATATAATTTATATAATAAATGTGCTGTGGGAGTTAGCAAAGGAGAATTAAAATTGTGGATTATAAAATAACTTGTCCTCATTGTGGAAAAACAATTGATTTACAAAAATTAGATTTAGCTAAAGATGAACATATTAAAGCTTTTATTAATCAAGAAGTAAAAGAAAAGTTAGAAGCTAGCCAATTAAAATTAAAAGCTGAATATAATGATTTATTAATTATTAAAGCTAGCGAACAAGAGGAAAATTTACGCTTAAAAATCACAAATGAATTTAATGAAAAAGAAAAAGAATTACAAAAACAGTTAAGTGCTTTAAGTGAACTTAATATTCATTTTCAAGAAACCCAAAAAACTCACCAGGCAGATTTAGCAAATGAGCGAAAGAATTATACGGAATTAGTCCAAACATTTAATAACTTGAAAGATGCTTTGACAGATTCCATTCAAAAAAATTTTGATTACCGTTATGAACAGGCTACCAAAGAATATCACGAGAAAATTGATCAGTTGAATGAACAGATCCGGATTTTAACAAATGTTAAAAATAAAGGAAACCAATCAGAAAAAGACTTTGCAGATTTTTTAACTAATCAATTTGAACAATATGGTGATGTTATTGAACGGGTTAATCCGGGTAAAAACGGGGCGGATATTATTCACCAAGTAAAAATTAGTAATCATAAATTTGAAGAAATTTATTATGAAATTAAAGATGTTGACACTTTCCAAACCAATTACATTACCAAGTTTATTCAGGATATCAATAATCGAAATTTACAGTTTGGTGCTATTATTGCTCGTAATATTCCGGCGGAATGAAGAAACAATGGTGAATATATCAAAGAAATTGATAATAATCCCGGATTATTTGTCTGTACTTTCGAAGCAGCACGGGTATTATTTATTCTCTTACGAAAGCTAGTTTTAGAAACTGAAAAAATAAAAATTACCAATCAACAGGAATATGATTTAAAAACTGAAATTTATCAAAAAATTAATTCTCCTGAATTTCGTGCACTTTTTAAAAAGATTAATGAATTACTAACGGATGCTAATAAAAAATTAACAGCTTTAAATAATACTTTTATTAAAACTTATGGTGAATTGTTAAGTATCAATAGTGATATTGAAAGTAATATTTTAAACTTAATTGCTAGTTTAAAATTAAATTAAAAGGAGAGGGACGATATAAAAAATGTGATTTAATAAAACAGAAGAAGAATTAGAACAAGAGTTAGAAACAAATATTGAACAAGGGCTCACAACTGAACAAGCCCAAGCAAAATTAAAGAAAAATGGTAAAAATGAATTAGTAAAGACTAAAAATCGCCATTGAAGTTTAATTTTTTTACTAGCATTAATTGAACCATTATCATTAATCCTAATTGTTGCGGGAGTAATCTCAATTGTGGTGGAACGAATTATTAATCAGCACATTGATTTTATTGATTTTATTGTAATTATGACAATTGTTATTATTAATGCTTTAATTCAAACAATTCAGCAAATGAAGGCACGCAAATCGTTAGAAGCACTTCAGCAATTAACGATTCCGATGGCGGTTGTGAAACGGGATGGGGAAATTGTTGAAATTCCCGCTGTTGAATTAGTTGTTGGCGATGTTGTTATTTTAGAAGCGGGGAAATACATCCCAGCAGATATTCGCCTTGTTGAAGCAAGTAATTTACAAATTGATGAATCAGCTTTAACCGGAGAGTCAGTTCCCGTTGAAAAAAATAGTAAAATTATTAATAAAGATAAATTAGTATTAGCTGAGCAACATAACATTGCTTTTATGTCAACTTTTATTACTAATGGACGCGCAATTGGGGTTGTGGTCGCTAATGCGGTAGATAGTGAAATTGGGAAGATTGCGAAAAGCGTTTCGGAAACAAAACAAAATAAAACGCCCCTACAACTACGGTTAGCAAAACTAACCAAATGAGTTTCAGCGTTTGCGGTTATTTTAGCAATTGCGGTCTTCGTTTTCTTCTATTTCATGGATGAAAATGATTGACCAGTTAATATGATGACCTCAGTTACAATCGCGATTGCAGTTATTCCTGAGTCATTGATGGTGATTGTTTCTGTTATCTTATCATTATCAACAAAAAGAATGTCCAATGTTAATGTTATTGTTAAAAAACTTGATGCAGTCGAAACCTTGGGATCTGTTAATATTATTTGTTCGGATAAAACCGGAACACTAACCCAAAATAAGATGACAGTAAAAGAAGTTATCTTTGATAACAATATCTTAAAAACAACCGCTTATAAGTATCATAAAGATAGTCCACACCACCAACATTTTATTAATTGTTTAACATTATGTAACGATGCTATTAATGAGAAAAAAGAAAAAATTGGTGATCCAACTGAAATTGCCTTAGTTGATTTTACAAGAGCAATTACTATTCGTGAAACTGAATGAAGAAAAAAATATAAACGAGTGGATGAAATTCCCTTTGATTCTGATCGTAAATTAATGACTACTGTTAACAAGGTTAATAGTAAAAAAATTGTTTATACCAAAGGAGCAATTGATCAGTTATTAGAACATTGTACGAAAATATATTTGGATGAAAAAATCATTCCGTTAACAGCAGAACTGAAGAAAATCGTCCATGCGGAAGCAATGAAATTATCCCATGAAGCGTTACGGGTATTAGCATTTGCATTTAAAGAACAAGATGACTCGCCACTAGAAAGTGATTTAATTTTCTTAGGGGCGGTTGGAATGATTGACCCACCTCGTCCCGAAGCAATTGTCGCAATTGAAAAAGCCCACCATGCTGGGATTAGAGTCGTAATGATTACTGGTGATCATAAAGTTACAGCCTTTGCGATTGCACAACAATTAAAAATTGTTGATTCGGAAGAAAATGTAATGAGTGGTCATCAAATCGATAGTATTGATAATGATCAGTTAAAAGAAAAATTAAAAACTATGAACGTATTTGCCCGGGTTAACCCTGAACACAAAACCCGTATTGTTGAGTGTTTACAAGAACTAAATTATGTAGTTTCAATGACTGGTGATGGTGTGAATGATGCCCCAAGTTTAAGTAAAGCTGATATTGGAGTTGCGATGGGAATTACTGGGACTGATGTTTCAAAAGAAGCAGCTAATATTATTTTACAAGATGATAACTTTTCAACTATTATTAAAGGGGTTGAGGAAGGCCGCAATGTTTATCAAAAAATTAAACGAGCTATCATTTTTGTTATTTCTGCTAATATTGCCCAAGTGCTAGCATTCTTATTGATTTCTATTATCACAACTATTAAACCTTTTGAATCAGTAAATATTCTATGATTTAACTTAATTATTGAAACTTTATTAGCAATTCCTATTGGCCTTGACCATAATGATGGTAGTTTAATGCTTGATAAGCCGCGAAATAAAAAAGAATCATTCTTCTCCCATGAGTTGTTAACATTATTCTTTATTAGTTTCATTACAGCAGCTAGTGTTATTGCAGCCTTCTTTATTGGACGGGAAGTGTTTGATAGTAATGCCGATGCTAAAATTGCCGCGGTATTAGTAATGACTTGTGCTCCTGCAATTTATGTGTATGCAATTCGCTTACCAAATTATAAAATAAAATATCATCAAAAACATAAATTAAATTATTACTTACTAGGTTCAATCTTGTTAACATTAGTTTTAAACTTTATGATTGTTTACATTCCTGGTTTAAACCAAATTTTCTTAAATGATCCAACGGGGATGATTTATTCTACCCCACCAATCTTGTCGTGACAAATGAGTTTAGTTTCCTTAGCAATGATGTGTGTACCGTTAGTAGGAATTATCTTATATGGTCAAATTCGTCATTTAATTAAAAGATAACTAATAATTAATCAAGTTTCCATTATTGGGAACTTGATTTTTAATTTGTTTTTAAGTTTATTAGGCTTAATAGCAGGCGCGCAGATTGCTTTTTTTTTTTTTTTAATTACAATAAAATAAGTAGTTAACCCGTAACCAAAGCTAGTAAAAAGGAAGAATCAAGATGGTAAACAATAACAATAAGATGAAGCAATTCAATATTTTAGAATTTGATCGAGCTAAATTAACAAATGTTGAAATCGCAATTTTTAATTTTATTAATGAAAATCCTAATTACTTTACAACACATACAATTAATGAAATTGCTATCAAAGCAAATGTCTCTGTATCGGGGATTACTCGTTTTGTTAAAAAAGTTGGTTATCATTCTTTAAAACTATTACAACAATATATTTATGAGCGTAATAATTTTATTAAATATAATTATTCTTTATCCTTAAATAATGAACTAGCTGGTGATATTAATAATAATCGGATTTATTATATTTATGCCATTAACCAAACAGTTGATTCCCTGGACCATGAACGAATTAATAGAGTTGTGGATGATATTATTAAAAGTCGAAAAGTTTTATTATTTGGGGTTGGTTCTTCTTGAATTCCTTGTTTTGAATTAGCTTCCAACTTAAATAAAATTGGGATTCCAGCAATTTTAAGTCAGGATATTCATGTTCATATTGCCAATATGTCAGCTTTAACCAGAGAAGATCTTATTATTTTAATTTCAACATCCGGGACAACTAATGAAATTCGCGAAATTATTCGGGTAAGTTTAGCTAATCATTTACGAGTTATTTTAATCACTGCCAATGAACATAGTGAATTTAAAAATATGATTGATAACATTATTCAATTTAAAACTTATGATGGTGATTATAAATTTAATACAATGTCCGCCAAAGTTTCCGAACTATTAATTGTTGATATTATTTATTCACAATTATTAAAAAAATATCCTGGTGCCGAACGGGCAGTCGCCAAAGCTGGGGAGATGGTGAAACCTTGGCGGAAACTAGATAAGAAGTCTTAAAAATAATTTTTTAAAATTTTAATAATTTACCAAATTTTTGAAATTCATTTTCAAAGAGACCTAAAAAAATATGGAATTATTTTCTATATGGGATTATTTTGAAATTTAATTTTACCGAAGTAGTTGTACCATATAGGTAGATTTCTTTAATGAAATATATTTTTTACAGTGAGGGGTAAGTAACAAAAGTGCAACGGTTTATCAATATTTTGTTTTTGTTAGCTGAAAATAACAGTAGTAACGACGCTGCCAATAATGTTGATCATCACACGCAAATGGTAATTTGGGGATGAGTTATTGGGGTGTCTTTTGTCATTGCTGTTATTTTGATATTGCTGCACTTTTTTTGGTGAAAAAATCGTATCCGCTTTCAACGTGATCAAACCATGAAAATAGCAAGAGAGCGAGGAATCCTTGCTGAAATTAAGGGTAATATTTTTTTAATCTTAGCATCGTTATTTGCCATTGCCTTTGTTGTAGGAATAGTTACTATTATTAAGCTAGCCACTTAATTTAGTCTTTTTTTTGATTAAAGAAATTATTTGTTAAAAGTTATGAAAGGAGAAAAGTAAAAATGCAATATTTGCAAAAATTAGGAAAAGCCTTGCAATTCCCAATTGTTGTATTGCCGATTGCTGCTTTAATGTTGCGGATTGGTGGAATTATGACTGACTCAAGTATTAATACCGCCTTGACCCAAAATGGTAACCTTTCAGGGTTATGATACATTGGATCAATTTTATCCGCCATTGGGAATGCCGCGGTTGGTAATTTAGCACCCTTATTCGCTGTTGGGTTAGGATTTGGGATGTCAAAAGACTTCCGGGGTGAAGCAGCCTTAGTTGCTTTATTTGGTTGATTTGCGTTAACTGGCTTAATGGGTGTTATTCCTCAATGATACTATAACAATGTATTATTAGGAAATGCTCCAATTGGAAACTTTGGAAATGGTGAACAATGAGCAGTACAACACTCACGAATTTTATATGTCTTCGACTTTAGTCAAAAACTACCTGGTGGTTATGGAGCTAAATATAACATTGACATGGGAGTCTTTGGTGGTATTTTATCAGGTTGTTGTGTAGCGTTAATTTACAACCGTTACCAAGATGTTAAATTACCAGCTGCGTTAGGGTTCTTTTCAGGAAGAAGATTTGTACCAATGGTAACAGCGTTATTCTTCTTAGGAGGATCATTTGTGGTTGCTGCAATTTGACCATGATTCCAATTAGTTCTTCAATATTTAGGATACGGTTTAGGAGCGATTCCACCACTGGGAGCGTTCTTCTATGGAATTTTTAACCGGTTATTAATTCCATTTGGATTACACCAAGTTTTAAATACATACTTATGGTTCCAACAACCAATTTCAGGGCACTTAATGAGTTTAGATGGGGTTGCCCTATGAAGAATTGTGGATGGAACATTGCAATGGGCACAATATACCTTAACACCTGATGGTCACTTAGCAGCAATTACTGGCTGAAATGATACAGGTATTACAACAACTATTAATGGAGATATTAATGCCTTTTTAGGAAAAATGTATGCTAATTCGGAATTTGGATTAGCAGGGGGAAGTGGTATCTTCCAAGCGGGATTCTTCCCAATGATGATGTTTGGTTTACCAGCAGCTTGTGCGGCAATGATTTTATCAGTTGAAAATAAAACTAAACGTGCCGAAATTGCCGGAATTTTAGGTTCAGCGGCCGGAGTTTCATTCTTAACTGGGGTTACTGAACCAATTGAATTCTCATTTATTTTCTTAGCACCATTATTATTAGGAATTCACGCCTTCTTAACGGGAGCATTTGCAGCGTTAACAGTTGGAATGGGAATTCGTTCTGGATTTGGATTTAGTGCTGGATTTGTTGACTGAGCGATCTCAATTAAAACATCATGAGATATGTCAACAATTTCAGGAGCACTTCAAAACAGTGCTTATAAAGTAATTGGTAACCCATTAATGATTTTACCAATTGGAATTATCCAAGGAGCCGCTTACTTCTTTAGTTTCAAATACTTAATTAAAAAATTAAACTTAGTTACTCCTGGACGTGAAGAAGAAGCAGCTGAAAATGCTAAAAAATTAGGTAAAGTTGTGCAAACACATGCTGAAAAAAAATTAGCAAAACAAGAAGCTAAAATGGCAACTGCGACAGTTGGTAGCAGCACTGCTTCAGTATCAGCTGGAACTGCCCCAGTTAATACTAGCGGAGGAATTACTCGTATTGACTTAGCAAAAGATCCACAAGGGGCTACAAAAATGGCCCAAATCATCTATGATGCAATTGGGCATGATAATTTAGTTAAAGTGGATAACTGTATGACAAGATTACGTTTAACAGTTGAAGATAATACGAAAGTTGATGTTGATACAATTAAAAAAACTGGAGTTCCCGGAGTTGTTTTAACTGCTAAAAATAAAGGTCTGCATATTATTGTAGGGGTTTATGTTGAATCAGTTTCAAAAGAACTATCAAGAATTTCAGGTAAATAACACAAAGTTATAATTAGGAATTACCATGAGTAATTCCTTTTTATTTTGAAAACTTTTATGTTATAGTTAAGGTGTAAACAATCTAGTAAAGTGGGGATGATAAAATGTTAGAACGATGCGAAATTAACACAAAAACTTGTTGTGCACTAGTTTGTAATTGTGATTTTAATTGTTGTGATGAAGATATTACAACCATTAATAATTTTATCAACATCATTAAACAAAAATGAGCCATTAAAATTATTAATGTTTTAAATAAGCAACAAACCGGTTTTAATGAATTACATAATATTTTAAAAGATTGTACAAAAAAAGTTCTGACTGAATCTTTAAATAATTTAATTGCTCAGAATGTTGTTGAAAAACGGATGGTTGTTAAAAATAATGTCCATTATTCTGAGTATAATCTTACCCAAGTGGGATCAGAATTAGTTAATTTATTATTTGATATTAAAAAATTTAGTTGTGCTTATTTAAACGAATAATAGTTGTGGGGAAAATCTAGCAACTATTTTTGATTTTTGCGAAAAATTTATTATTTTGTTAAGATAAATGAGTATAATATATTTATAAAGATTAGGGAAAACAAAGGATAATTTAGAAAGATAGTTACCAAATGAAGAATTTATTTCGTGAAGCAACTCGGGGGTTTCTTAAAAAAATAACCCAGTTTATTGGTTTAATATTTTTTGTTATTGCAGCAATGTTAACCTTTACTGCATTATTTTCTTCTGTCTTTCAAGTTAAAAATGGGGTAAAAGATCTTGCTCGTTATAGTGGTACATACCAGTATGAAGTGAAGGCCGATGGCTTATTTATTGATAATAATATTTTTTCTTCGAGGGAATATAATAAACTTAACCGAAAATTTTTAAGTGAGTTTTATGATGAAAGCAAAATTGATGCTAATAAATTAACATTTAATACAATTAAATCTGATTTAAGTAATTTGCAATGTGCAAATGATGATCAATTATGTACTTGAACAACACCTCCACCATATTTAAACCCAACCACCGGAACAGCTTCTTTTACAAGTTTACATAAAAACTATAATGAAAACTTGCAAGCGGCCTTTCTGAACTATATTATTTTGCATCCCCATGACAGTGGGTTAGATAAAATTATTAATAATCCTAATATTCAATTAGATATTAGTTATTCTTTAAATTATTTATTTACTTTTAAAAGTTTAATTAATAGTGAAGTTCAATATTATAATATTTCAGCGGTCTATAAAAATCCCGACCAGTTATTTTATGATGGGGATAGTTGGCGTAGTGATAATGTTTTTCGTGCACCCTTTAATACTGTTTATGATGCTGACAAAAATAAATTAATTCAAACAATTGACCAGGGTTCAATTTATATTTCCCGTCAATATGGGGATTATAATGGGATTCCAATTGGGGGTAATCTAAACTTATCGTCTCAAAATGCGGGTAGTGAAAATATGATTTACAAAGTCAACGGATGGGCAACTAAGTATAGTGATATTTATCCGGTTTTAGCCAATATGGCCACCCTTGTTCAAAGTGATACGACAATTGATTTTAAAAATGGTGCATTATTATATGGAAATGCCAATGATTTTAAAAATATTGAAGCAGTATTTCCTAACGGTTCGGAAACTTTAACGGCTTATATTAATATTAGTGGGGGGTTAACCGGAGCAAGTCGGATTAAACTCTTGAGTGATGCTTTAAATAATTATTTTGTCTCTGCTGATGATACCATCACTAGTTTTTCTAATTCATTTCCTGGCCAAGTGGTAATGCTAACAGATGCTAGTTTCATTATTGATGGTTCAATTGCAATTGCTTGTTCAATTATTATTGCAATTATTATTGGTTTCTTTATCAAAAAAGATATTGAGAACCAAAAACGTCAAATCGGGGTTTTAAAAGCATTAGGATATCAGAAATATAAGCTAGCTTTTATCTTTACTTGCAACATTGTTTTTACCATGATAATTGGTTGTGTATTGGGATGAGCATTAAGTATTCCAATGCAAATGTACTTTACTAGTTCAAATATTTATTCAATTGGGTTACCATTAACAATGTTTTATTTTAACCCCTTAATTTTTACCAGCGCAATTATTTTTGTCCCGGTTGCTTTTATTATTTTAGCTTTTGCAATTGCCTTTATTTTATTGAACCGCAGTGCCCTTGATTTAATTTATGATTTAAAAAGTAATAACTTGAGTTTTAAAACCCGAAAAGTTAAAAAACAACATAAAAAAATTTGACATTTAGGATTATCTTTTAACATTCACTTATCCTTTACCTTTGCGCTAAAATCATTAGGAAAATGAATAATGGTAATGGTTGTGTTAACTTTCGCATCATTTTTATTAATGTTCCAACTTGATGCGGGAGTAATGGCAAAGAATGTTGTTAAAAATTCTTTCCGCTATTTTAAAGATGATGTTAAATCATATTTAATAACAAGTTATGACCAAGAAGATGTTACGACTGAAACAAAAGGGGGAACAACTTATCAGTGGTTATCCACCCAAGATGAAGCAGCAAAATTTCATCCGGCAAAAATTTTAAATAATGGAACAACTTTTAATTTTCCAAATCCCTTGCTATGTTTTCCAGCCTTAGCTACGCCGGCTACTTATCCAATTGCTCCTTCAGTATGTGGGGATTTCTTGAATATTATTGGTAATCCAAATGACCCCACTCCCAAAAGTAAAATTAGTATTGAAAATGGGAAGTATCCCTTATTAGATTCTAAAACTTTGCAAGCAATTGTTAATTACAAAGTGATTGCCAATGGAACTGAGGTTAATGGGTGAGATTATTTACTAAATTTATTATCAAGTCCATGAATCCAAGCAATTTTAGAACAACAAGGAGTAACTCCTGACCAAATTAAAGAAATTAGTCAAATTTTAATTACAATTCGAAACCTAAGTAGTTTAACTGGGGGATTATACCCAAAAGTATATTTTGGTCCTTATATGGTTTATAATCCCCAGTTTGATATGCCTTACACGTCAAAACCAGCCCGCTGAGGTCCTTATGATGATAAGAATGCCGATAACCCGGTTAGTGATTTGTTTGCCGTAGGATTACCTGCCCAACAAGAATTCCGTGATAGTTATTTCAATTTTGAATCTCAGCATTTAAGTTTACAAGATGTGCAGAATAAGGTTTTTGGTTATACAATTTCTGCAACCCCGATTGGGAATGATCCCCACAAAGCAATTAATGAACCAATTCCGACTGTTCTTGCTAAACGGGTTTATGAATCCTCGCATGTAAACCCTGGGGATGTCATTACTGTTAATGTTCGGGTAACTAATATGATTGGTTATGTGCCAGTTAATTTTAAAGTAATTGGTAGTGATGATGCTGATATTAGTTCTGGTAATTTATATACCAATGAGAATTCTTTACAAATTGTAATGAACCAGTGAATAAATTTAGTGGGGAAAGGGGTGCCATTTCCCACAATGCCTTATCATAATTCAATTGCCACAAAAATTGATAATAATGGTGGAACATTACAACCATATCGAATTTTATCAGCCTTTTCGCTAAAAGATGATTATGATTTTACGCTATGAGATACTAGTGGGGGAACTCCTAAAATTGATATCGGAAAGGCTGCGGCTTTAAGAGCAAATACCAAATTAATTAATGGGTTCAATAAAATTTGACCTTTTGATACCTTACGGGAAATTTTTGGCAAGGGAATGGAAACAGTTAATGATGTCTTAACAGTTCTAGAGAGTTTAACAGTTATTATTGTTGCCTTGATTCTGGCGGTGCTAATTAGTATGGTGTTAGATGAAAATAAACGAATTATTCTAACTTTAAAAGTTTTAGGATATAAGGTTCGGGAAATTGTTTTTATGGTCTTAGGATTTTATTTATTAGCAGTTATAATTGGATATTTATTAAGTTATGTTGTTTCCGAACTAGCATGGGAAATTATTATTAACGTCTTATTCCAAAAAAGTGGAATGCTCTTGGGACTACCATTTGATTTATCCGTAGTTGGAATTACGATTGCCGTTATCTTAATTATTTTAGGGGTCGCAATTAGTTTAGGTTTATGAAGAATTAAAAATAACCGGTTAACAAATATTACCATTGCCTAGTTAAAAAATTATTTGTTTCATACTAAAATTTTGTTTGAAATACAAATAATTTTTTTATTTTTTTAGGTATTATCTATTGTTAATAAAATTAGATTTCGTTATTATATTGGTAAGAAAAACTATCAAAGAACTAGCAATTATAATGAGTTAAGATTACTTAACGAAAATTACAAAGGAGACCTTAAATGAATAAGTTTAAAATTTCTGTTTTTTCTTTTATGATTATTTTTGTGTTTGTAACATTAATTTTTAGCATTATTACTTTTGCAACAACAAATAATGCAATTTTAAAGGATACTTCCTGAAATAATTCGCAGTGAATTAAAAACTATTTTGATGATAATCATCATATTAACTGGTCACATCCCGAACCGTTATTTTTATTATTAACATTTTTATTTGGACTCTTAACTGTGCTTAGTTATCTTACTTATGGAATTGTTAGTTACTTTAATAATGATTCATTAATAGAATATTTACCAATCGCCATTGGGGGAACAGTTTTAATGGCAATTGTATTTAGTTTAATTACAGTCAATTTTGCTGGTCTTTTTGAATACAGTTCTTATTTAAAAGGAGCATCATTAGGAGATCATAATCCTTGAAAATTTAACTATACCTTATCATCTTTTGTTGGAATTAAAGCCGGAATTAACGAAGCAATTGCGATTACTTTTAGTGGGCTGAGCTTTACAGGGACAGTGGGGTATGCAATTTTTAGTTATTTTTATTTTTAAATTATCAAGAAATAGCATATAATTAATTAGTATAATGTTTAAACAAAGCCAGAATGTTTAAGTTCGCACCCAATAGAAATTATTTTCCTAATAACTATTGGTAAACAAAAGGAGAAAATGTATGTTATTGTTTTGACAAACATTTAAGAATATGTTGAAGGAAAAAACTCAAATTTTAATATTTGTAATTTTAGTTATTCTTTCAACATTGTTATTATCTGTTTCTTGAATTGTCAATGAACGGTTAACAGATGCTTATCGTTTTATGGGGCAAGGAACTTTTAATTATGACTATCTTTTAAATTATAATAGTAAGAAAAAAAATACTCATAATGTTGAAACAATTACTCCTTGGTTTGCTTTTGATAATGAGTACCATATGATTACGGATAAGGCGGGAGAAACAAAAACCTTGCCATTTTTAGGTTTAGGTGATAATCATGCTTTAAAAAAAATTAATCCTGATAATATTAAAATTATGATTAGTGGGGGGCAAGTTAGTAGTATTGAAATTAATGATCCCACTAACCCTTTAAAATTTGTTAATAACGGGTTGTATAATTTTAATGTTGATAATGATAATTTTCGTAAATCATTAATTGGTAGTTTTTATAATCCCAATACCAAACAATTTTCTAAGAGTGATGTTATTACTTATTTTATGGAAAATTTTGTGAAGAGTGATATCTCAAAAAACACGATTAATTTATTAGTAGCCTATGCTAACCATGCGGGGATTACTAGTGATGATAGTGCCAATCGTCAAAAAATTGCTGATTTTATTAATCCAACAACCGGAAATGTTTGATTAAAAGATATTGATTATAGTAAAGGAACTCCTCCCCAAGACCTTCCTAACCAAGCTGATATTTTAAATGAAATCTATGCTAAAGGTTTAGATGGTAATTTTAGTATGTTATATAAAACTGATAATTCGCAATTATTAAATTCAGTTAAAATGTATTATTCACCGACAATTACTAATAATTTAGAACCAGGGTTTAATTACAATATTAATAATGCTACTTTTACGGTTAATGATTTTTATAATTCAAAAAATACCAATGCTGATTTTAAAAATAATCTCCGTAATGGGAAGGAATATGGGCCTTATGCTTTTACAAGTAGTTATTATCAACTAGTTGGGGATGCGACAAATTTTGCCATTCAAATGCGTGAACAATATGAATATTGGGATTTAGCTTCAAATGTTAAATTTAAAGTTATTAATTGACAACAATTATTAGATTATGATCAGTTAAAAATTATTAGTAAGTATAGTAAATTTGATATTAATGACCCCACTAATTCAGTGTATGTTATTATTACTCCTCAATATGCTAAAAATCACAATTTAAGTTTAGGAGATCAATTAACAATTGGTCAAAATACTGGTTTTTTTGTGGGTGCCATTGGGGGTGATGTCGCCAATATTTATCCAACAATTTATAACACTGATGTTTTCCCTGATTCAGAAACAGATTCTGTGGTATATGTTTCACCGCAAGTTTTTCGTTTGCAAAATAATATTGCTCCCGATTTAGATATTGAAGAAGATAGTACCGCATTTTTAGCTTACCAAGGTCCCAATCAAAAATTAGCTGATTTAGAACGTTTTAAAACATATTTGGCAAGTGACTATTTATCATTAAATACCCCAACTAATAAAAATGCCCCTATTTTGAACCGTGATGATACAAAATTAATTTATGTTCGTTACTCATTATTAGGAACTTCAATTAAGATTTATCGTGCAGTAAGTATTACTTTAGTTGTTATTTTCTTGTTGATTTTAATTTTTACGCTAGTTATTTTAATTAAAAAAATTATTAACCAGGAAAAAGTTGAAAATGGAATTTTAAAAGCCAATGGTTATAGCGGAATACATATTGCGGGGTCTTACTTAGTATATTCAATTTTTGTTACGCTGGTTGGCGTACCATTGGGTTGATTAATTGGAGTTGTGTTACAGTATCCAATCATGGTGGTCTTTAATAAATATTTTGTTATTCCAAGTGTGTTCTCTTTTAATCCGATTCCATTAGCAATTTGTTTTGGTTTAATTTTAATTGTAACTGTTAGTGCTATTTTCTTTACTGCTGCTCGGCAATTATCAATTAGTCCGTTAGACTTATTAAATCCGAATAAGAATATTCATCCTAATAAATGAATTGAAAAAATTACTAGTCATGTTCATTTTAAACATTTTAATAATAAATTCCGTTTTATTATTATGGCAATATCTTTAAAAAAAATTGGGTGGTTCTTTTTAACCTTCTTTGTTGCTAGTTTATCCTTAACTTTTGCAATTTTAATTCCAACTTCAATTAATAAGGTAAGTGATGATTACTATCGAAATTTAGCTTATGAAAATGAGTATGGTTATAATAATGTGGTTGGAAATATTCCGTTTTCTCGTTACCAGTTATATGATTGGAATGGACCTCAAGCTTCACAAGAACCGATCTATCCGTTAGAAAATAATTCATTAATTACTAAATACTTTTATAAAAGTGGTAATTGGTTAACAACCAATGATGTGTTAGCTACTAATCCGGGAAAATATGCAATTGATATTAATAATATGATAGTATTTAACTTTATGGCGGGGAAAGGAGCAAGTTTATCAATTGGAGCCTTTTATGATTTATACCAACGTTCAGGACAAAACCGGGATATTGAAAATCAAATTAATACATTAGTATGTACAACCTTACCATTGGCTTTTGGGAAGCAACCAATTACGCCAACGGATCCCAATGTTATTGACCGTTGAACTTATTGTGTGCAGCATGCTACTGATGGAATGCTCCCCGGAAAAATTAAAAATATGTGACTAAAAAATGAATTAGCAAAGGAACAATTTAACTTTACTTTTGGTACTTCAACTTATAATCGTCGTGATGAAGATTTATATACTGGTTTCAATTCCCAAATTAAAAATAATATTGATTTATTCACTTATGGAATTAATGCGAATAATAAAACTATTGTGTTTCCGAACCAAAGTCTAAAACGCCAACTTGCCGAAAGTGCTAAGTTAGATATTAATAAAAATAAGAATGCTCTAATTCCAATGGTGATTAACGAAGTTGTCCAAAAAAAATATGGCATTAAACCAGGCGACATTTTCCCTGCTAATGTCGAAAGTAATACACTGCAATTTTGTTATACTCCTAATACGTGTGTACCAGTTGATCAATTAGCTTGGGGTTATGAACCTCCGAGTGGTTTTAATAATAATCAAACTGATCCTTTTAAAATGGATTTAACAAAATTAACTGTTGGTTCTAGTTCAATTAACCGTTTTGGTTTTAGTGATCAGTCAGGAACGCCACAAGATTACTATAATTTAGCTAATTTTACTTTAAGATTACCGAAACCACCAGCTGGTGCTTTTATGATGCCAAGTGTTAGTGAAACAACGGGGAAAAAATTGCCAGGTTTATTAGATACTAACCCGGACCCTACAATTTATCCGGACCAAAAAGTTGTTGAAGATGATGGTGCATATATTAAAATTCATCCGTTTGCCTCTCGTTTTGACCGCGAAATTAATGGGCTTGGTGATTTAACAACCGGTTTCCCAACAAATTGATATCGTGAAGCATTTAAACAGGGATTATTTAAAATTGGAGTTACTAAAAAACAAGTATTTTATAATGTTATTGGTTTACAAGAATCATATGATATTCCCCGAGCATATATTAATCAACAAGTGGCAAACCAAATTCTTGGTTACCGAACAACAAATGCTAATTTGTATCCCCAAGATCAAAAAAATAATCCGTTATCATGATTTAATGGAAAATTTAGTAAATATCCCGATCAAGTTGACCAAACTGGACGATATAATTTATCATCCTCAAATAGCGCCTATTCAATGATTGATTTTATGAATGGATCAATGGGAGCAGCAATTGGGAAAACAGATTATTTAATTATTAAAAACCAAGTTATAGAAAAGTTAGCTGTTATTTCAACAATTCTTTCAGCCTTGTTTGTGGTAATTACCATTATGGCAGCTATTATTATTATTTATATTATGACTGAGTCATTTGTTAATAGTTTCTTGAAATTTATTGCAGTAATGAAGTCGTTAGGATACTCCAACTGGGAAGTTAATAGTTTAACATTAGGAATTTTCACGCCATTTGTGGCCATTGCTTGAGGAGTTGGGGTTGGAATTATGTGGTTAATTGTTAAGTTGGGAATGTATGGTTTCTCAATGACAAGTTCAGTTATTATTCCGTTAGGATTCCCATGGTTAATTATTCCAATTACCTTCTTCTTTATAGTTGCTATTTATGCAGTGACGTATTGAATTTCAACTTATAAAATTAAACATATGAGTATTCAAGAACAAATTAATGCTAATGAAATATAAATCTAAATAAATCTTATTTAGATTTTTTTTAAACTAATTTCCTTTGGTAAAAAAGATTTTCAGGTTTAAATTTTTAATTTTAATTTAATTGCAAGTATTTTTGAAAAGTATATAATTAGATTACGAAGAAAAAATAGGTGATTCAATGAATTTCTTTAATGAAAAAACTGTCTTTATTAATGAAGTGATAAATGCAATTTTTAAATCATCATTTTTTTGATTGCTTTTTATTTTTATTTTAGTGATGCATTCTTATACAATTTTTTATAATATTCGTTATAGTTTTAAAAAAACCAAAAAAAATAATTTAATGCAGTTTTTCTTATCCCTAGCCTTAGGGAGTATCATTATTTATTCTTTTAATTTATTATTAATTTATATATTAGTAATTTACCATCCTCGTCTAATGTTTTGGGTTAACCTGATTTTAGGTTTGATTTTTTTAACCACTGCGATTATTGCTTATAAATATCATAATATCGGAGCGGAATTTTATAAATTATTTAGTATTATTTTTATGTTTATTTTAAGTGTGATCTTATTTAAACTTTTTATTTACTTTACAAAAACAACAATGACTTTAAAAATAATTATCGTAACTTTTGGAATTTTATTTGGAACAGGATTAATTTATTTATTAATGCTGCGTGTTAATAATAATGCAATGCTAGCCTTAGTAAAAAAATTTATGGGGTGGTTTTTTGTTATTCGTTTTTTAGCCTTATGTAATATTTATATTACAACTAGTGAACAAAATTTACAATTTAAAGATTTCCTGCAAGATTTCTTTTTAGAAAGTATTATTGAGTTATTTGCAATTTTAACTTTGTTTATTTACCATAAAAAACAAGAAACCAAAGAAAGCGAAGAAGTTTTAGACCAAGAATCATTGTTATTTAAAATTAAGCATAATAATTTAAAATATAATACTTGATTAAAAAATACTGATACGTGTATTAATGGTTATCGCCAGGTGCTAATTAACTAGATAATCTTATTTTCATTGATTTAATTTATCAAACTTTATTTAAATAATTAATAACAAATATTAGTTTACATATGATAGGAGATGAAAATAATGAAAAAATTAATTTCAATTTTAGGAGTATCAACTTTAGTAATGTCATCTACATTAGCATTAACCGCATGCCGCGGTAAAAATGGTGGGGGAGTTGACAATAGTTATTTTGACAGTGAACTAGACAAAGTTGATCCCACAATTCGTAACCAAGTTAAATACACAAGTAGCATTGCAAAAATTTTAATTGCTGCTCGCCATGAAAATATGAATACTTATGCGTTCCCGGCATTACAATATTTTTTAAATAATGTGGGAACAAATTTGGCGGGAACCTTTAAAACTAAATCAGGACAAGAAGTTAAAATTAAAGATTATATTGATGGATACAAAAAATTAAATAACATGACATGAAATACCCGATCAGCTGGTGATAGTAGTTATAATGGTGAAGTTAATAAATGGGACATTATGAATACAATGGTTGAAATGAATAATTTCAACAAGTGAAATGTTGAAAGTGGTCGTCCCACTGATAATGACTTTGAAGTTAATCCCAATACTGCGTGAGCATTTTATGACACTGGAGCAATGGTTAATAGCATTTCGCAAAAAGCTGATTCAGTGTTAGATTATGTTAATAAAACTTCAGGTTGATGACCATACTACCAAAGCCAATCTGGACAACCAGGGGCTTCTAATATTATTTATAATAATTTTATTGGAACTTCACCAACAACTTCTCAGTTAGGTTACACAACTAATAGTGGTAAACAAACCATCAACTATGGGAGCAAAATTGCTAACCAAGCTTCTAATTTATTTAACCTATACGGAACTAAATATTTTAACTTAGCAATTAGTTCGTTGGCTAATTTTGGTCCTGGAATGGAAATGCCAACAATTCAAGCATTAACAAAAATTTTTCCCGTTGCCGCCACTGATGAAGCGGGAGAAACAACCATGGGAGTTTTATTAGCAGCACCGATGGCAATTATGGCAGTTCAAGCATATTCAGATTGATTTAAAAGTGATAATACAATCAAAGATGAAAGTCCGTTATTGAAAATATTTAGTGAAGATACTTTAAATAATTTAAAAGTAAAATTTAAGGATGATAAAGGTACTGCTCAAGATTTAAATCTTGGCGGAATTCTTCAAAAAATTAATCCTGAAATTATGCCATATTTTATTGGTGGAGCAAATGAAAAACAATATTTAGATTTAACAAATCCTGATCATAAAAATCGCTTCTTAAAATGATATGCAATTTTAAGTGACTGATTTAAAAAAGCAATCGCCAAAGAAGAAGCAGCATCGGGTAAAAAATTTGATACTGCTAAGTTTAACCAAGTACTACCCACCGCAATTTATGAAGAAATAAAAAAATTACAAGATGGGCTTTTAAAATATGTTACGATGGCAACTGATGCTGCGGTATTACTTCGAACAGTTACAGAGATGTTTTCTCAACCTGGTTTTGATTTATTTAATTTGTTACAAGGAATCGGGGGATTGGCTAGTTGGTTCTACAAATGAGATTCAACCCAAGAGGACTTTGTTGTTAATACTACGAATGTAGAACATATTACAAAGGTATATAATGATGGACCAAAAGCCAACGGTTATAATGCAAATCTAACTAATGTTGATCCAAAAAGTGATTATGGACAAATGCTATTAAGTGAATTTGGTTTAGATAGTAGTACTAACACTTATACTAAAGGTTCATTATTTGACATGATTAATACTTGAGCCCATGGTAGTGATGGTTCAAACCCTAATAATGAAGCAATGCACCAATTTATTCTTAATGCCTTAGATTCAAAAAATGGTTATTTAGGAAAATTATTGAATAATGTTGATCAAGCAATGGCTAATGATTGATTTGATAATATTTTCTTAAATCGTAAATGATACATTAGTGCTGATGGGACTGGGGTTGATGGCAGCAAATTAGGAAAAGTAGTAAAAGATGGACAAATTGTGGGAGTCCGTTACCAATTAGACTATTATGGACCAAAAGATGCGTCAACTAAATTAGAATATCATACTTCTCCATTAGGATATACTGATCCAACCACTGGAAAAGTTCCATCTTGAGCACCCGATCCAAACCCCAAACCTAGTGATAAGCATAATATTGCTCCTCAAGACGGGGGAACTTGAGATGACAACGATTGAAAGGGATATGATGGAGATGGTAATGCTTATTTAGCAAATAGTGAACATGTCAAATATAGTTATGTTGTTGAATTTGATGATGAAGCTCGCTTAATTAATGCCTTCACTGGAAAAGGTGATTTAAATCAACAATCATATAAATTATCAGATTTTGCTTGATATTATAATGGTAAACGTTACTATTAAAATTTAAAGTTAAAAAAACACATTTATTAAATGTGTTTTTTATTTTAATAATTTTAATTGAACTAGGATTTTTAAAAATAAACTAAGTTTTCTATTTATTAGTTATGTTACAATATTGGTGAGAGTAAAACCACTTCCATACCTTCGAAAAGAAATGGGGGTGGTTACCGTGAGGAAACTTTTAGTTTTTCTCCAGGTAATAACCACCACATTGCAGTTCATAATTTTAGTTTTAAGCCTAATTAATTAGGCATTAAAAAAGTCCTACTAACCTCAGAAATTTGTAGGACTAAATAAAACTACAATGGGAGTGGTTAACTCTCATTTTTTTATAACCATTTTTATCTTAGCATAAAAACCATTATTTGTAAATGCTTTCTTTTTTCTAAGAATTAGATAGTATGATTTACAATTTAGTTATTGTTTTTTTAAAAAAATTATTTATAATAATTATATGTAAATTGAGTACTAAAAGTACCTAAAAAATAATTTTTAGGTACTTTTTTATTTTTTAAGTATTCTTTTACATGAATTTAATGGTTTGTTTTTTTGAAATTAATTTAATTTTCATTAAAATCCCAATATTAATTTAAAAAATTAATATGAATTTAAAAAGAAAAAATAATTTGACATAACGTTTGAACATAAACTTTTATTTAAAAATTGTGAACGCTATTTGGACAAATATATTTTTAATTTTTAAAGGAAGGATTTGATTGAATGTTTAATTGATGAAAAAAAAGAACGGAAGTAGAAATTACTAAGCAAAAACGGAGATTAAAATTTTATAAGAAAAGAAGTTATTTTCGATGATTCTTTTGTTTTTTATTTAATATAACTTTTAAAAAATATGAACAAGAATTTGAAAATGAAGAGCAACAATTAGCCCAAGCAAGTGCAAATGCGGCAAATCCACAACCAGAAAATGCTAATGAAGAACCACTTAGTTTTGAACAGCAACAGCAACAAACAAGAGTAAAAATTGAAGAAGTAAAAGAACTTATGGCGGAAGCTAAAAATTTAATGCGGGAGTATAACCAAAAATTTCCCCAGGTAATTGCTCTAAAATTATTAATGCAAAATTTTATTAATTTAAGTAATCACCCTCATTTATTGGATAAAGAGAGTGAACATAAAAACCATAAGAAAGAAAAATATGAAGAAATTTTTCAATGAAAACAAGAAACTCTGGCATATTTTAAAGAAATTGAAAAAAACTTAGATAATATCTCAAGAAAAGATATTAACCCGATATTTTTAGAATCAATTGCAAAAGTTAATAAATTTTATGATCTCTTTTTAAAAAAGGTAGAGTATAAAGTTACAAAAATCTCAGGATCATTGGGCAAAAAATTAATGAGAGTTTCAGATCCCGATTATTATAATAAATTATTAGCCCAATTAAAAGAATTGCAAGCTCTTAATGCTAGTGAAATTCTTGGCATAATTGATGATAGTTCATATGATCACTTAGCAGTAAATTTAAATTTAACAGCAATTAGAAAATCAGATCCAATTGGTAGGTTACGAGAAATAGTTAATCACTCGTTATCTTCATCGCAGCATGATCCCAAACCTAACGCTAGTTCATCAAAAATAGGAACACTAGCAAAAGCTGAATCATTAGTTAAGAAAAAGTTAAAAAATTTAGAAAAAGCAAAAGAAAATAAGAAAAGACAAAGGTCAACAAAATCAAATCAAATAACAAGAGATTAAAATCCCATTGTATTGCATAATTTTGCAATACAATTTTATTTAAATAGTTAAAAACTCATTGACATGATGTCTTAAATATAATAATATATATTTTGGTATTGTACCAATAGTCATCTAAAATACCATAGACAGCAACGGATTATTTATAATCTTAATAATGTTGCCGAGGCATTATGACATGTAATTAAATATTTATTTATGTGTTTATTTTTATAATGTTTCTGGCAATTAATAGTTATTATTAATTGCTTTTATTTTATTAATAGTTATAGGAGGCAAAGAATGAAGCCAGCATTACAAAAGAAAACAGCTGTTGTTAAAGAAATTGTTGATAATTTAAAAACTGCTAATTCAGCAGTTATTGTTGAATATCAAAAATTAACAGTGGCAGAGTTTACAGAATTAAGAAGAACATTAACTGAAAAAAGTGTTAGTATTAAAGTTTATAAAAATAATTTAGTAAGCTTGGCGGCTAAAGAAGCAGGATTTGGCGAATTGGATCAATTCTTAACAGGTCCTAATGCATTTGCTTTTGGTACAGGTGAAGAGATGGCAGCAGCAAAAACTTTAGCAAAATTTGCAAAAAAACACCCGGCATTAAAATTAAAAGCGGGAATTTATGAAGGTAAAGTGTTGGATACTAAAGCAATTACTGAAATTGCATTACTACCAACCAAAGATGAATTACTTTCAATGTTTGCATCAAGTTTATTATACCCATTACGAATGTTTGCAATTGCAGTTAAGGAAATTGCAAAAACTCGTAGTGAATAATTTAATTATTTAAAATTAAAAAATATCAAATTAACAGGAGGATTAGAAATTATGGCAATGTCAAAAGACGATATTATTAAAGCGCTAGAAGATATGAAACTAGCTGAATTAAATGAATTAGTAAAAGCAATCGAAGATCACTTTGGAGTAGTAGCAGCGGCAGCTATTGCAGCCCCTGCTGCTGATGGTGGAGCAGCAACCGGAGCTCCAACTGAAGTTGATGTTGTGTTAACTGATGCTGGACAAAGTAAAGTTGCAGTTATTAAATTAGTTGGACAACTAACAGGAAAAGGATTAATGGATGCTAAAGCAGTTGTTGAAAAATTACCAGCTGTTATTAAAGCAAAAGTTAAACCTGAAGAAGGAGAAGAAATTAAAGGTCAATTAGTTGCTGCTGGAGCAACAGTTGAGTTAAAATAATTTAATTATTACTCGTAACAACAGCAATGGTACGCACCATTGCTTTTTATTTACTGAATAAATTTCAAACTAAGAAAAGCCAAATTTTTATGATAATATTAAGATACTAATAAAGTAATTTATTTTAGAAATGATTGTGATATTTTAATCTAGGAACTCAATGTGTATTAAAATATTTTTTTATATGGAATAAAGAATAAAGAAGGGGTGACAAAATGCAAGACCAAAAAACAACGGAATCAATTTGAGTTTTTTATCGAAATGCGTGATTATTTATGATTCCAATTTGTGTTCAAGCATTAGTTGAAACATTATTAGGACTAATGAATAATTTTATTGTCGGTCAATTTGGTGATACTGATACCGTCGCGGGGGTTGCTTCTTCTAGTAATATTTATGATTTAGTATGGTATATCTTTTTTGCCATTATTGCTGCTGGTAATATTTTTACTGCCCAATATTTAGGTAGCAAAGATGACCATAAGGTTCAAGAGACAACAAATATTAAATTATTTTATACTTTAATTTTTTCGGTATTGTTTATTATTATTTTAGAATTATTTAGTAAACAAATTTTAGGACTAATTTTAGGAACAACTGATCAGCATCATCAAAAGGCAAGTGAAATTGGTACCCGTTATAGTCAGTTAACTGCTTGAAATTATCCCTTGTTAGGATTTGCCTATGTAATGTCGTTAACAATGAATACTTGTGGTAATGTGAAAGTCCCATTTTTTACTGCCTTATCTTCGTTATGTTTAAATACTTTTTTGGTGTGTATATTATCATTACCATATCACAATTCACCTAACCTGGGAATTGTCGGAATGGCGATTAGTTTAATTGTTGCTAGAACAGTTGAATGTTTAATTTTTTTAGGGTATTTAATTATTAAAAAACCAATTTATCGACCAAATTTAAATATTTTTAAAATTAGTGGTGATATGCATAAGAAATATATTAAAGCATTTTTACCATTATGAATTAGTAACATGCTATTTGGTGCTTCAATCGTGGTGCAAACTTCGTTATATTCTTATTATGGTGATACCAGTGTAGTAGCCGCTGCTCAAATTACTGGTAGTGCCATTGCAATTTTTTATTCAACCTTCCGGGGTTATAATGCCTTAGTTAGTTTATATGTTGGAAAAAATCTGGGGGCTGGCGAATTAGATTTAGCCAAAGAAAATGCTACGAAAATTTTAAAATTAAGTTTTATTAACTCGCTAATTATTTCGTTAATTATTGTAAGTTGTGCCTTTTGAGTACCTAAAACATTATTTCCTAATTTAACTGCTGAAGCATTATACTTAACAACTTGGTTTATGGCCTTTAGTGCTTTCACATATTTCTGTATTAATATGCTCCAGCCATTATTTAACTTTTTGTATTCCGGGGGTTATACCTTAATTGTTAGTGTCTTTGACTTATTTTTAATTTGGATTGTTGATATTTTTGTAACCTTTGCCTTATTACGATGAGCTCATATTGATATCAAATGAATCATGATGATTTCTTGTCTAAGTAAAATTATTGATTTTATTACTTCTTATCTTTTATATAAAATTGTGCCTTGAAATAAAAAAATTGTTGGAGAATCACACGAACAACATGGTGAGATTATTACCCAACAACCTTAGTATAATTTATTTAACTTGTAGAAACTTATTTAACTCATCATTATTTTTAATTGCTTCTTTTAACAAAAATCTTTCATGGTGGCCAGGATAAACCACCAGTTCATCATCTAGCATCATAATTTGGATTAATGAATTTTTAAAATATTCAATATCACAATATGGAATATCATGAAAACCAATTTTGTCTTTAAAAATAGTATCGCCAATAAAAATTGCCTGTAATTCTTTAATTAAGATATATTGGCTGCCTGGGGTATGCCCCGGAATATGTTTTAACTGAATTTCATAGCCAATTTCACAAATATTTTTTGAACCCTGAAGGGGGATTAAATTATTAATTGGTTCAGTAACAGTAAAATTAATTTGACGGTATTTTGATAAATTGTGCTCTGTTGAAGTTAAGGAAATTTTATCCCATTCATTAATATAAACCTTAACATTTGGAAATTTTGCTAACAAAGTATTTAAACCAATTAAATGATCCCAGTGGCCATGGGTAATAATTAGGGCATGCAAGTTAAGATTATTATCCAAAAGATATTGAATTGCTTCTTCAACACTAGTAGAGGCATCAATCATAATCGCATTGTTATTGTTAGAAACTACATAAGTGTTTTGGTTATTTAAGTTTTTGTCAGTAAATTGTTTTATCATTAGTTTTTCTCCTTTTCTTAATAATTAATATATCACTTTTAAGTAAAATAATTATTAAAAATATTAGAAAACTAAGAATAAATTAAAACTTATGATTTAAACAAATTAAATGTTTAAAATAATTGCTTGCTTTTCGTTTTTAATTTTCTTTTTTCTTATATAATTAAGTTAACAAATAATGATAGAGCATTTAAAATGCCATAAAAGTCTTTGATTTTTATGGCATTTTTTATTTAAAGAAAGGACTATTTATATGAGTATCAACACCAACCCCCCTGCTAGTTTATTTATCTTGGAAGAAATCAACCTAAAATTAAAAGAAGAAACTATGTTGATTTTAAATGAATTAATTTCGTTGGAAATTCTTGATCAACAATCTTTCAAAGCTTTTGCTGATTTTAAATTAGAGTTGTTCCACGAATTATCGCAAATTAGTAGCATTAAGACAACTGCAATCGAGCAAATTTTCATGCAAAAAGAAAATTTAGTATTTATTAAAAAAAATGAGTATTTTAGATTTAAAGCAAGTATTTTTAATTTGCTTACAAATGCAACATCTCAAGAAATTATCAAGATTTCTTCAATTTTTAACTCTTTTGAGTATCAACGCAAAGAACATGTAACTCATAATAATTCATTTTTTATTAAGTGAGAACTCATGCAAAAGAAAATATTGCAAACTTTAAAAGGCAATTTTAATAGACTTGATTCAATAACACAATTAGTTTTTCAAAGTAATCCTACAACAGAATCATCAAAAGATTTAATGGGAAGTAATGGGATTATGAGTATCACGAACTTGCTAAATAATGTTAAAAATATTATATGTTTATCTTCTAATGAAAAAAATAAAAATTATTCCGAATTTAAAAAGACTATTTTTCCTATTTTTGACCTTGAGATTTTAAAAGAAAATATTAATAATGAAATTTTATTAGCAGAAATTCAGAGATTATTTAAAGACTATCATGAGAACTCACACCCTGAACCAGAAGAAGATGAGTTGGATTTTTCAAAAAAAATTTTTCAAAATGAAAAAGAAATTATATTTTTAGTTATTGAAGTTTTTAATGAAAAAGTTAATTTAATTAAGAAAAATAACAGTAATATTGATAATAATACCCGCTAGGTGAATATGATGGATGTTGAAAAAATTGTGGATATTCTTCACTATAAAAAGATAACGGAATTAGATTTAAAACTACATAAATTAAAAACACAAGAAATTAATTTAAACAAAAATATTAATATTAAAAATACCAAAGTTAATTTTAATTTAAACCATGATTTAGATGAAATTAAAATGCAATATTATGTTTTTAAAAGTACTAAAAATAAGTTAGCAATATTATTAACAAAATCAAACATTTATAAAGCAATACAAGCAACAACAGATTGAAACTTAAAAATAACATTAGCGAATAAATATTGGCAAATTAAACAAGAATATCTTGCTTTTAATTTAAAAAATTATTTTAAAGATACTTCAAATATTCTTAAATTAAAAATAAAATTAGATAAAAACCAGCAATTAATCAACAATTTAAATTATAATCTTAATAATTTAGATTTGGAAATTAATAAATTAGAGTTGTTAAATGATTCCCAAACTACAGAAACAAGGTCCTTTGATCATAATATTTCTTTAAATAAAACATATTCAATTATTTTACTGACCTTAAAAATAAAATTCCTTCATCAAAAACAAATTTTATTAAATCAGTTAGCTTTAATTCTTCCAAAATTAAAAAATTTTATTAATAAATATCAAAAGTTTTATAATGATACCATTAAAAAATTTATTGCAGAAATTAAAATGGCAATTAATAATATTACTAATCTTTTTAAACAAGTTAATTATTGTTATGAAGAATAATTTTGTTAAAAAATTTTTATTATTTTTTTAATTTAACAGATATAATTAATTTATAAAATATGAAAAAACAAAATTTTAAAATAAAAGGGGTTAAAAAAAATGGCTAATGGATTAGTTAATTTTAACTTATATGCTTTATTATTCTTATTGTTAGTTAAGATTATTTTAATAAGTTATATTTTTGGCTATTTTCGTTTATTATTTTTAACAATTTCAAAAAAACGGCATGGTACAATAATTAGTCAAGGTTTTTACTACCGTCCTTTTGTTTTTCATTTATTACATTTTATAATTTTATTAGTTTTATACCTATTATTTAATTATTTAGCCTATTATGATACTATCTTGATTTTTAATTTGGAAATTAATATTCAAGCATTTTTTACAATTTCGGTTTTATATACAACAATGGTCTATTGATTTGTCCAAAACCACAAGGATCGCTATTTACTTTTATTTTGTTTTATTTTATTTATTATTATTAATTTTATTTATAAATTAATAATTTACTTTGTCTTGCAATTACCTGCGTCGTTTATGCGCGATGGAATGTTTTTAGGAATGATTTATTTAATTATTGGGTGGTTAGTATTATTTAATTTTAATAATAAGATTAAATTATATTTTCAAGTATCCTTATTAAAATTAATAATGTGGTTAATTTCTTATCAACCACAAGGGCATTATTTAGTTATTCGCCATAAAATACAGTTAATTTTTTTAACAGATGGGATTCAGATTCTTTTTCAGATTTTATTTGATATCAATAGTTTAAAATATGAAATGCTCTTAGAACAACATCACCAAGAGTTTTTGCAAAGATGAAAGATTACAGAGGATAGCATCTGATTATTGATTTATGTTTTAATGCTTCTTAATAATGATAGTTGTTTAAAAAAAGAATCTCCCATTACAACTGATAATCCTCTGAAATTAAAATGACTTTATAAAAAGGGATGATTTCAAGTGATGTTAAATTAATTTTTCCTTATCTTTAAATAAAAGTTTAATTAATAAGGAGGAATATACAATGAAAAAACTTTTAGCCTGCTTAGGAGCATTAACTATTACAACTAGTAGTGCTTCAACAATTTTAGCTTGTAACCCCGGTTCAATAAGCAACAAAACTAAAGAAGATCCGGTGGTTAATCCAATTTTTGATAAAGATGGCAAAATTATTAAAAAATTGACTAAATGAACAGTTGATAACCCGTTATTATTTAATTCAACAAATTATCAAAGTTTAAAAGTAGAAGACCTTAAACAAGTAATTACTAACCAGTTACCGCTTGACAAAAATTATGAAGTTGTTTTAGACAATGAAACTTATCAACCGATTAATGTAAGTGGTACAGAAGTTAATAATGGGAAGGTTAATGTTTCGGTTTTACATAATGGTGCAGCAATTGCCGCATCCGATACAAAGCAATCAGTTTTTACAGTTAATTTTTTAACTAAAGAAATTAATGACGCTAAAAATCTGTGAAAAAATCTTAATGAAAAAACCTCAGGTTCAATTTCACGACTAACAGATCTTAAATTAAATTTTAATGGAGCAAAAATGCCCTTAAAAACAATCTTGGGGTTAATTCCTAGTTTGGTTAACCTTGGCAAATTACCCACAACAATCCCCACCACATTTGCAAGTGCGGATCCTAATCAAAAACAATGGACAGAATTTACTAACCAATTAACTAGACTACCTGCGATTGGTGATATAATGAAGATTACTTTTGATGAAACTTTTGAAGTAGCTTCCCGGGTAAAAATTAAAATTAGTGGAAATGTTGGGGATATTATTAATGCCCTGGCTCCTGATTTAATTCATTTCCATAATTTCTTGCTATCTCAAAAGGCGGAAAGCCACAATAATCTTATTTTGTCACTAATCCAATATTTATTTAAAAAACCAACTGATATTAATAATGATGGTTTTACAAAAATTAATTCCCAAGTAAAACACCCAATAACTACTAATCTTGATAGCATTGTGCATAATTTATTCCAACCTTGGCAGACAACAACTGGGGAAAGTTCAAAGATTACTGCACCATTTAAATTAGCTGCCATGATAAAAATACCACTATGGGGATGAGAAACTTATCAAATTAAGTGAGATTGTGGTGATATTGATTTAGGGAATAAAAATATTAATAAAATGGGAAAAGATCTTTTTAACCAACTTCTTAACCATGATCTGACAAAAGATGTTTTTTTAAAGATTGATTTAGGAAGTATCATTCCGACAATTCCCGTCCCAATTCCGTTAACTAAATTAGTTAATTCATTAATACCGGAGTTATTAGCACAACAAGGTTTCAATAATGATGAAATTACTAATAATAATTTAACAATTTTATCAGGAAAAAGTGTTTTTGAAATTACCAAGGATGGTAAAAACTGAGAGGTTGCAAATAATATTGATGATATTTTAAATGAAACAGTTAAGGATGTGCGTCTTAAAATTGAGAATTTAAAATTAAAAGTAACATCGAAAAATGATCCAACAATTTCTTTTGAAACAAACGATAATATGACAGCAACAGTAATGCTAGATATTGGTGTGAATAATATCTTAAAATAGGATATGAAAAAGAATTTTTAACTTATTAGTTAAAAATTCTTTTTATTTCTAACCTGCACGACCATCTTGAAAAATTAATTAATTTTAAGTATACTATAAGTACGGGGATGTCTTGGCTTCGACAGGAATGGTAGAATTTCATCGGCAGTAGTTTGGCAGACTATAATGCTTCTAGGTTTGAAGAAACGCAAACAAAAAAGAAAAACAAGACAAAATTGCAATGCCAGCATTTATGATGAACAATCAATTTGCTGGGGCAATGTTAGCCGCTTAGTACTCGCTGTTAGAGTTTTGGCTAATCGTTAGTGTTATTAATTGTAGATTATTAATGAGCTAATGTAGAAGAAAATTAATCTAATCGGGATTATAATTGATAATGTTATAATCTTTAAAAATAATTATCTAGTTATAAGGTTAGTTGTTTTGTCCTATTATCTTATAATGAACCAAAACTGATAAAACTAAACTGTAGAAGATGATTGGAAACTGTTTGTGGACGCGGGTTCAATTCCCGCCATCTCCACCATTTTTTTATTTTGGGCCCTTTTTCAAAAAGATTCTTGATATAATAATAACGTTAGAAATAACTGAGGTGGTAATAAAATGGGTAATATACTAAATACAATATTTGTTTACTTATTTTTTATTGGAATTTTTTCTATTATCTATATGTTTACCTGAGGGTTAGTTCGAAATTATTTTACGCGGTTTGCCTTATATTATAAGTTAATTATTGGGGGACTATTTGGAATTTTAGTTGTTCTCGCCCAGGGCTTAATTCCTTATTTTGTCAAAGATATTGATAAAAATATTGCCACCGTTTATTTACCTGTTTTATTAGGGTGAATTATTAGTGTTTTTATTTCATGAATTTCAATTATTTTATATTTGACTATTATCTTACTAGGGAATTTTGTTTTAATTCCAGCAACTAATATTGAATTTGTTCAATTATCCGGAACTGCTAGTATTTTAATTTATTTTGTTTTGTTTATTATTGCTATTATTGTCACAATTATTGGGTCATATTTAAAATGAACACAGTGAACAATGTGATCATTAATTACTTTAATTTCCTTTATTCTAGTGTCAATTGTAACATTAACTACCCATCAAAGTGATTCCTTTACCAAGGGCTTAGTTGAAGAATTAAATGTTTTAATTTGAATTGCCTTTAGTTATCTTGGCTATGGGATTGAATGAATTATTGAAGTAATTTATGAACATGCGATTAAATTACAAAATATCATTGAATATGATCGGACAACTTACATTCGTGAGGCATTAGCCCATGAGGCAATTTATGATTTAATTAATCGCCAGAAAATACAACGGGGCGTTTACTTTACCTTTGAAATTAATAATATTAATAAATTAGATAAAATTGTCAGTGGAAATATCAAAAATAAAATTATTGATGTTGTTGCCCGCCAAGTTTTTAACCAATGGCAAAATGATGATGTGTTATTTTTTAAAGCTAGTTTAAACCATTTTGGGATTTTCTTACCGTTTGATAAGAATTTAAAAGTAGAAATTAATACTTTATTAGAAAATAACCGGCTTAAACAGCGTCCCGCTGATGATGTTTTAAAAAAATTTGAAAACCTTTTAGAAAAAGTTAACACCACTTTTGCCTTACATAATTATAAGATTACTATTAAATTACAAGGATATGCTTCAATTTATGGAATTCAATCAAACAATTTAGAGAAGTTAAAAGAATATAATATTACCACGGCTGATAACCGTAATAATATTGAATATGAAAACCAAGTAATTTTTGCCGATATTGCTGAAATTCGTGAGATCAAAACCCAAAAAAGAAATATTTTAGCTTTAAATGAATCAACTAATCTTGAAAAAATTATTAGTTTATTTTATCCTGTTATTAATGTTGAAGATAACTACCAAGTTGAATTTAACTATACTAGTAATCTTGTGAATGGGTCAACATTAGAATCATTTTATGATAATGACTTAAAAAATGTCTTCTTAAAAACTGAGCAACATATTTTATCCCGTTTTAATGCTGCTTTAAATATTAAGAATTTTAAAAAATTAAATGATTATCTGGAACGAAAAGTCTTTATATCTTATTCAGCAAACTTTATTGCTAGTGAAATGTTTAACTTAAAAAAATTTGCCACTAAATTAATTGAGTTAAAAATTAAACCGTCGAATTTAATCTTAACTTTTGATTTAAAAGAACCAAGTTTTAATACTAAATTATTTACTAAAAACTTAGCGTTAATTCGCAAGTTAGGTATTAGTATTGCGGTTAAAAATTTAGGAAGTGATAATACGGATGTTACTAGTTTATATCACTATCAACCAGAATTTGGTCTAATCGCCCCAGAAGTTATCCGCGAAATGTTTATCCATTTACATAACCAAGAATTAATTAAAGACCTCATTTTATTAGCAAAGAAATTAGGAATTAATTTAGTTGCTCCCCAAGTAAATAGTTACTTAACTTATAAAAAACTTAATGAATTTGGAATTAATTATATGTTAGGAAATTTATTTGGTTATTTTGAAGAACCACAAACCACAATTAACAATGAAGTCCGTTATTTATTATTAAAGAATCTTACGAAAGGAGATAAAAATGCGCTTAAGAAATAAACCATGGGCAAATGAATATCTTAATGACCATCCTGAATTTTGCATTGCTCATCCTGAACAGTACCGAGGACATTGAACTTCGGAAGTTTTTAAAAATGACAAGCCTCTAAATATTGAAATTGGAACTGGTAAGGGTGATTTTATTATTAATTTAGCCAAGGCGAACCCTAATCAAAATTATGTGGGGATTGAAAAATATCCATCCGTTTTAGTTATTGCCTTAAAAAAACTGGTAGCTGAAAATTTAGGGAATTTAAAATTATTATCCTATGATGCTATTAAATTAAAGGATATCTTTGCTAACAATGAGATTAACAAAATATATTTAAATTTTTCTGATCCGTGGCCAAAAAAACGCCATCAAAATCGGCGTTTAACAAGTAAGCCCTTTTTAGCTTTGTACCAAGATATTTTACAAAATGATGGTGAAATTCATTTTAAAACTGATAATGATAATTTGTTTGCTTTTTCATTAACTACCTTCCAAGAAAATCACTGAAATATTATTGATTATACTAATGATTTATATAGTAGTAAATATTTAGATAATAATATTCCAACGGAATATGAAAAACGTTTTGTGGCCATGCATAAGAATATTAATTATTTATATGCTAAGAAAAGTGATAAGATAATTGGTTAAGATTTAAGGTCCTTGTTAGTTCGTCCTTATTCTTCTCATCTACAATTCCAGTTAATTTAACGTTATCAGCATGATAACTTTTTTTAATATTAGTAATTAAATAATTTCGACAAATTTCATCAACCAGCTTGCTTTTGGCAAGATGAAAATTAATTGTTAAAGAGGTTTGGTGGAGATATTCAGCAATGGTTACTTGTTTTAAAGTTTCACTAACACTATGGGCATAAGCTCTAATTAAGCCACCGGCTCCTAATTTAATTCCACCAAAATAACGGATAGTTAAACAAACAATGTTTGTTAAGTTGTGGTGATTTAATACTTCTAGCATTGGCTTACTAGCGGTATTAGTTGGTTCTCCATCATCATTTTTGCGGATGATATCCTTATTTTTACCAATAATATAAACATAACAGTTGTGGGTTGCACTCAAATCCTGATGGGTTGCTAAAAAAGCCTGGGCTGCTGCTTCTGTATCCACAGTTTTTAATAAACAAATAAATTTTGATTTTTTAATAATTGTTTGGGATGTTAAGAGATCAGGGTTTTTAACAATATTCATAGGAAACCTCATTATTTTTACTTTCTTTGATTATAATAATTATATAATAAAGGTAAACAGATAAGGAGAAATAAAATGTGACTTAAATATTTGTCAGAATGAAAACCATTCTTTGAACAAGAAAGCAAAAAACCTTATTTTATTAAATTAGTTAGTACAATTCAAAAAGAATACCAAACCAAAACATGCTATCCTGCCCAAGAAAATATTTTAGCGTTGTTTAATACAATTACTCCAAGCAAAATTAAAGTAGTAATTATTGGGCAAGATCCTTATCACAATAAAGGGCAAGCAAATGGGTTATCTTTTAGTGTTAATGATGGTGTTAAATTGCCACCTAGTTTGGTTAATATTTTTAAAGAATTACAAAAAGATTTAAATATTGACCATTTTGAAAGTGGTAATTTAATTGGCTGAGTCAAACAGGGTGTTTTTTTATACAATACAATTTGTACAGTCGTTGAAAAATCACCACTAAGTCATAAGGATATTGGCTGGTTAGAATTTAGTACTAATTTATTAATTTATTTAAATGAAATTCGTGATGACATTATTTATGTTTTATGGGGTAGTTATGCGCAAAATTTTGCTCCATATATTAAAAATAAAGATAATATTATTAAGGGAGCTCATCCCTCACCGTTTAGTTACCACTTATTTAAAGATCAACATTTTTTTCAACAAATTAATGCACTATTAATAAAAAACAAAAAAAAGTCTATTGATTGAAAAATGTAAGGTATAATAATTACATGAATTATTTAGGATTATTATGCGAGTGCTAAAGAATAAAGGATTGAGAGGCGACTATGAGCTTATTAGCGAGTTTTAGTGACATATCAAAAATATTATATAGTAACAAGATGGCTTACTTTGCTAGTGCAGTAGTCGGGGTCCTTTTTTTAGTTTATTGTGTATATAATGGGTTATATTTTTTAATTAATCCGAAAAAATACCATGGAATTCGATTTACAACTAAAAATATTGCTTATATCACAATGCTATCAGCAGTTTCTGCAACTGTCACAATTATAATTTCAGTAACCGTGCCAATCACAGTGTTCCCACCGATTAGGATTGCTTTTGAGGGACTAATGGTCAAGATTAGTGGCTTTATTTTTGGACCAATTGTCGGATTATTATCAGGGGTAGTTACTGATATGATTGTAATGTTATTTGTTCCTTCTTATGTCCATGTGGCTTATATTATTGTAATTGCTTCGTTTGGGTTTATTTCGGGTTGTGTTTCTTCTTTAAACCGTGCAGTTGGTCAACGGAAATGAGTTTTATTTTTATTAACTAATATTTTTATTATTGTGTTTGGAACTTTTGCCAGTCTGATGACATGATATTCACCCGTTGATACGATTGAATTATTTGCCGGTTTAAAAACTAATAAAGATGTCTTAGTTTATATTATTGCAATTGGAACCGGGGCTTCATTAGTAATTATTTGAATTATTATGTTTGTGTACCGTTATTTTGATAAAAATAAACAACACTATTGAGACTTAGTCGCCGTTATTATGTTAGCTGTTATTAACGAATACTGAGTAACCACGCTAATCTCCGCCTGGGGAGATATTGCCTTCCTAACAGTGTCCCAGAATAAGAATTCGGGAACTGATGGTTATGGAGTAACAATGATCTCCCGTTTAGCAATGGCCCCGGTTAAAATTCTCTTTAACTCGGCAATTATTTATATTACCTACCGCGCAATTTCACCGTTAATTCATAAGGATACGAATGATGTTTTGCAAGATAAAGTTAAAGTAAAACCAATGTTAAAATAGGTTTTACTTTTTTATTTGCTAAAAAATAATAAAAAAATTCATAAATATTAAAATTTAAAAATAATATATTTTTTTCCAATTTAATATAATTAACCAAAAAAAGTATTGCAAAAAAAAAAAAAAAAGCGCATAATTCATTTGAAAGGAGAAATACAGAATGGAAATAGATCATAAATTATTTAATGAATCGCATATTGTTTTAGAATCAAAGGCAAAAAGTCAACAAGAAGCTTTCCAAGAATTGGCGGAATTAGCTTTTAAATTAGGGTATGTTACTAGTGTTGAAGCTCTGGTTGCTGGATTTACAAAACGAGAAAGTGAATCATCAACTGGGTTTGAAGATGGCTTTGCCATTCCCCATGCATTAATTCCGGAAGTTACAAAACCAGCAATTTTGTTCTTACGAATGGCAAATGGGGTTGATTGAAAATCAATGGATGGTAAACCAACAAAAATTGCCATTGCAATTATTATTCCTGGTGATAAGGCAACAGAACTTCACTTAGATGTGTTAAGTTCAATTTCAGTTAAATTAGTGGATAAAGGTTTTCGTGATAATTTAAAACATGCCAAAACACCACAAGAAGTTTTAACATTAATGGGTAGTGATGTTAAACAAAGTAAAAAAGTAGTTCCAACTGGTAAAACAATTGTTGGAGTTTCAGCTTGTACAACTGGGGTTGTTCATACCTATATGTGTAAAGAACTCCTAGAACAAGCTGGGGCAAAAATGGGATATAATATCCACATTGAATGTCAAGGACAAAAGGGATTAGAATACGAAATTCCGAAAAAAATGCTTGATGAAGCAGAAGTTGTTATTTTGGCAAATGATGTGGGAATTGATATGGACCGTTTTATTGGGAAAAAAGTTTATCCCTGTGGAACTGCCCCCGTTGTTAAAGATGCTGAAAAAGTAATTAAAGATGCTTTAGCAAAAGGTTATATTTACGGAGAAAGTAATGATAATTCTGACTTTATTGCTAACTCTGGACGGGGGAAACCAGCCATCTTAAAACACTTATTAAGTGGGGTTTCGTACATGATTCCGTTCGTTGTGTTTGCGGGATTATGTTTTGCGATTATGTCAGGAATTGCGAAGGGAACTTATGGTGATGGCTTTGGCTTTGGTTCATCATGAAATATTGGCCAAACTGCAGCGGATGGCCATGTTATTACGTTAGCAGATTGAGGAGCAACAAAAAACTTTAACTTATTGCAAATGGCGCATGTGTTAATGATTATTAACAATATTGCCAATATTGGTTTTGGTTTAATGATCCCAATTATGGGAGGTTATATTGCCTTCTCAATTGCGGGAAGACCAGCCATTGCCCCAGCAATGATTGTCACTTATATGTTAGTTAATCCTGGATCAGGATTATGGTGAGACTTTAATGGAGCGTTAAACTTGAATGGAGGAGTTATTGATGCTCATCAACCATTCTAAGGAAATGCTAATAACTCATGAACATTATTTGGGGCTATCTATGCCGGATTAATTTGTGGATACCTAGTAAAATATGTTAATTCATGAAAAGTACCAAAATGATTAGCACCAATTATGCCAATTATTATTATTCCATTATTCTGTACCGCAATCGTGGCAATTCCAACAGCATTCTTATTAGCTGCTCCCTTTGGATATGTCATGGGTGGTTTAGATTATGGTTTAAGTTGAATGGGAATTCACCCTAACATTGGTTTCTTAGTTGGTTTAATCTTAGGAGCAATGGTTGGTTTTGACATGGGAGGACCAATCAATAAAATTGCCGTACTAGTAGCAACTTCAATGATGGTGCAAGACCATGGTCGTTTAATGGGACCGGTTGCTGCTGCGATTCCAATTGCCCCATTAGGATGTGCCTTAACATCAACTGTTTTGGGGAGAAAATTATTTACCGCCCAAGAAAAATCATTAGGTTGAAATGCTTGACTATTAGGATTTATGGGAATTTCAGAATCAGCAATTCCGTTTGCAGCTCGTGATACATGACGAACAATTGTTGCAAATGTTGTTGGTTCAGCTGTGGCCGGAGCGTTAGCCTTTGCCTTCAATGTTGCTGGACACGTTGGAGCGTGAGGTTCATTCATCATTGCCCTATTTGGCGGGGTAACTGATACTGCGGGTAACTATATTGGAATTCTTTGATACATTATTGCAATGTTAATCGGAACTGTAGTACAATCATTAATATATACTTCATTACTATTACAAAAAGAAGGTTTATACAAAAAAACCGTACTTACTATTTTTGGAAAATTCCGTAAAGAAAAAAATAGTATTCAAAAATAACAATAATTAAATAGCAAGTATTTTAAATACTTGCTATTTTTATTAAATAAAGGACTGGGATAAATGAAAAAGCGTCATTGATGATTTGAAAGTGAATATGGGAAAGCATTTGTTAATATTGAAGATGATAACCTTGTTATTAAAAACCGGGGGGTTGTTACTTTTGGTTTGCATAAAAAACGGGATGTTAAGATTAAAATTAGTGATATTAAAGAAATTATTATTCAAAAACCAAAATTATTTCAAAGTGGGTATCTTTATTTTGTACTTACCGATGAAATTCCAGAAACTGATCCCGCTAAAATTGTATTATTAAATAATAGTGTTAATATTAAATGGAAAGACGAATTAGTGTATGCTTATGAAATTAAGGCAGCAATCGAGGAAAAAAACCAAGGAGCGTAACTGAATGAAGCTAGAAGTTTTGATATCGTTAATTATTTTAATTGTTTTTACAATTATTGGGGTAATTTGCACAATTTTCCATATTTATGCTAAAAATAAGCGGATTAATGCGGGATTTGTGGCGGAGAGTAATTTAAGCTTAGCGAATCGTATTAAACGTAATTTGTGATTATTTTTTGCTTGTTTATCAGGGGCGATTGCTCTAGCCGCCTTGATATATTTGATCCAATCAGTCACTTAATTTTTTATTTTTTTTGTTAAAAATTAAGGTGATTTCCTATTAATTTTTTAGAAAAAAGATAAAATATTCTTAGTAATTATTAGAGTAGGATTTAGCGATTGTGAATACGTTTGAACAACAAGAACCAAAATTGCCAGGAAAGGACAAAAATCTTTTTTTTGCTAAATTAAAAATTAAAGATGCCAAACTTATTTGGAAGTTAACATTTCCAATTTTTTTACAATTATTTTTTAATGTTTTAATTATCCAAATTAATACCGTGGTTATTAGTTGGTATGTTGATGGACTGTATTTTCCTGTTGTTACAAAAGCAACAATTGCTTTTAACTTTCTACAATTTACCCCGAGTTTAATTGCCTCTGGAACTTTAATTGTCTGTGGTAATTTAATTGGTCAGCAACGGGAAAATGAATTATCAGATGTAATTGTCTCAGGGTTGGTTGTTAACTTTTTAATTTGTACTTGCTTAGCATTTATTATGTTTATGATTGCTCCGTTCTTATTGTCAGCTTTAAGTGCGCAGGATACAAATATTCCTGGCACTAACATTAATGAGTTACAATTTGCAATTCAATATTATCGCTTTTTATTATTAAGAATGATTGTAATGAGTATTACCCAGGTTTTCATTAGTGGTTTACAAGCTTGTAAACATAACCGTCATGTTATGATTGGGGCAATTATTTCTAATATTATTGATATTATTATTGTTACTTTAATGTTATTTGTTTTTAAAATTAATATTTTATATACAGCTTTTGCTATTGTGATTGCGGGAGTTTTCCAATTGTTTTATATGTTAGGTTTTAACTTAAAATATATTAATTATCAAAATGGCCATCATTTTTTTAAAAAGATTAAGTTAAAATTTATTAAAGAAACTGTTTTTTTAGGGGTTCCAATTGCTGCTGAAATGGGAATTTGAAATGTCGCTAATTTAATTAACCAAATGGCAATTGCGAAACTGGGCGATGAATTATTAAGTCTCAACCGAGCGGTAAGTACTGTTATTCAGTATGCCACTGTTTTTACCCAAGCATTAGCAACCGTTTGTTCTGTTTTAGTTGCTAACAAAATTGGTGAAGATGATAAAGAAGGGGCATATCAATATGGGATTCAATGTTGAAAATTTGCCACCTATGTTTCTTTTGTTGGTAGTCTAATTATCTTAGCTTTAACTTACCCGTTACTAAAAATTTTTAATATGCCAACAAACTTAATTAATAATTGTGGGTATTATTTATTTTTGATTCTTGTTTTTAAAATGACTTGTGATACGGTTAATTTAACAATTTTACGAGCACTTTGAGCAGCCAATGACGTGTGATTCCCCTTAATTGTTTCAATCTTTTCAATGTTTATTTGACAAGATGCCTTTGCTTTTATGATTATTAGTGGTTTCAAAGTAACGGGCACTCTCGGATTAATATTAATCTATTTAGGAACAACAGGTGATCCAATTACCCGTTCACTAATTTATGCGCGACGATGAGTAAAACGAACTTGGTATAAATATGCGAAAAAATTATAGGGTTGCTTTAATTGCATTTATATTTATCTTATGTTTTAATTAAAATAGTTTTATTTATAAAAGTGAGAGATTAAATAGAACTATTTTGACAATATTTTAAATTAATAACCTTAGAATAAAAATTAATGCCATAAAAACACAAAAGTACTTTAATAAAATTTATTGAATGTAAAAGTAAGCACCGTTCGGAAAAATTTAATTTTAAAATTAAAATAGTTAGTTAACTATTATTTTAATGACGAAATTATGAATTTTTTAAAATAAATTTTGTTAAAAGTATTATTTATCAAATAAATAATACTTTTTTGTTGTTTAGAAGAAAGGAAATAGCTAAATGTTGAAGCAACGATTTAAATATTTTATTTTATCATGAACAATAATATTATTTTTAATAATGTTAGGTTTAGGTTTAGGATTATCTGCCTATGGATTAGGGATGCAATCGCGCAATTTTGCTTATAGTATTAAAGATTATATTGATGAAATTTTACCAAAAGGTAAATATACTGTTGATACTGATATAATAAGTCAGTTTGCGCTAAAAAATAAAATTGGAATTAATCCCGCGACTGGGACATATTATGATGATCCCAATACGGTCGCGACAGATTTATTATTAGATGAAAGTTATTCTTCTCTAGATTTAGGACCATCTGCTTTTTATGAGAGCGGACTAGCTTGGTTGGGAGAGCACCAAGCAATTAGTAATTTATTAGCCCCTAATTATCAACAAACAGATTTTTATTTAGGAACTGGAAAATGAGATTTATCGCAAAAATTTCAATGAATAACTCATTCTAATGCCTTTCCTTATAATGCTAAAGGAAGCCAAAAAGAATTAAAATGTGATGAAACCTTGGTAAAAAAGGGAACTTGTCGAGTGGTTGATGGTAAAATCCAACTTTGAGAAGCTAGTGATTATCAGGGAATTGCCCATTGGGATGCTGTTAAAGCACAGGAAAAAGCCGACACTTTTAACCAATATTTAGGTCAATTTGCAATAATTTTAGTCCATGCTAAAGTTGATACAAATGGAAAGTTAATTCCGCAATTAGATGATAAAGGACATACAATTAAGTTAACTACAGAAGAAAAAACCCGTTTAACATCAACAACACCAGCTAACTTTTACCACCTAGACTATGCCAAAGCATTTTATCAAACCCGGGTTGGAACTGTTTTTTTAATAATCTTAACCCCAATTATTGGTATCTTGGGAATTGCTGGAGTAATCATTACTTTCCGTTGTTTTCCAAATGGATTAAATAATTCTACAAAATAGTAAATAAATCTTTACTATTTTTTCTTTTTTAATTTACAATATTAGAAAAGAGAAAGAGGTGTGAAATGACTAAAATAATAAATCCCAAGATTAAAAATTTAATGAATTTAGAATTAAAGCGTCAACAAGATCATGTTGAATTAATTGCTTCAGAAAATTATGTTTCTGAAGCTGTTTTAGCTACAGTTGGTTCAATATTAACTAATAAATATTGTGAAGGTTATCCGCATAAAAGATATTATGGAGGATGTGAATACATTGATGAAATTGAACAGCTAGCAATTGATACAATTAAGAAAATTTTTGGGGCTGATCATGCGAATGTCCAACCTCATTCTGGGAGCCAAGCTAATGCTGCTGCTTATTTTGCTTTATTAAATCCCGGTGATTCGGTATTAGCAATGGATTTATCAGCAGGTGGTCATTTAACTCATGGCCACAAAGTTAATTTTTCGGGTAAATTATATAATTTTCATGGCTATGGAGTTAATCCGGAAACCGAAATGCTAGATTATGATGCCATTGAAAAACAAGCCCTTGAATTAAAACCTAAACTAATAGTGGCGGGAGCAAGTGCTTATTCGCGGGAAATTAATTTTAAACGTTTTAAAGAAATTGCTGACAAAGTAGGAGCTTATTTTATGGTTGATATTGCCCATATTGCTGGTTTAATTGCTGCCGGGTTACATCCCAGTCCAATTCCATATGCGGATGTTGTCACTTCAACAACCCATAAAACTTTACGCGGGCCACGCGGGGGATTAATTCTTTGTAAGGAACAATGAGCTAAAAAAATTAATAGTGCTGTTTTTCCTGGTAATCAGGGTGGACCACTAGAACATGTGATTGCGGGAAAAGCCCAAGCGTTTTTAGAAGCGCTGGAGCCTGATTTTAAAATTTATCAACAACAAATAATTAATAATGCCAAAACTTTAGCCCAAGTATTTATTGACAATAATTGCAAGGTAATCTCTAACGGAACTGATAATCATCTGCTAATGATTGATGTTAAAACTAGTTTTAATTTAACTGGTGCCCAAGCTGAAGAAATTCTGCAAAAAATTGGAATTATTTCTAATAAAAATATGATTCCTTTTGACCAAGAAACCCCAGTTGTTACAAGCGGTATTCGTTTAGGAACTCCCGCGATGACAACCAGAGGTTTTAAAGAACAAGAATTTTTAGAATTAGGTAAAATTATTATTAGTGTCTTAACAGATTATAGTGACCACAATTTAGTTCTTAACCAAACTAAAGTTCGTGATTTATTAGCAAGATTTCCAATTTATCAAGATATTAAATACTAAACAAGTACTTAATTAATTTTTTAAGAATGAAAAAAAGTTTATAATTTACTATTAATAAGATGGATATTATAAGTTAATGATTGTTATAATTAAGACATAGTTAACTGAGTACGAAAAGTGCCAAAAAATATTTTTTGGCACTTTTTATATCTTTTAATTAAAAATAAAAGGAAACAAATTATGAAAGAAATATTATTTGATGATGAAAAATTAATAAAATTATGAAATGATTTTAACGAAAATTATGATGAATTAATAAAAATAAATGCTAAATTTGCTGATTTAAAAGATAAGATGCTTAAATTTACAAACATATGATTGCAAAATAAAGAAACCTTATTACTTAATTTTAACGAACAAAATGAGCGTTTTATAATTATTCAGAAAAATATGAAGGATTCGTTAGATCATTGGTTAGTTAAAGATGTTTTAAGTATTTTAAATTTGACAGAGATTAAAAAACTCCACAAAATTCGTTATAATTTGAGTAATTTATGAGCTAGTATTACTAGTAAAGAAAATAAACTTAAAAAATTACGAGGTCTTATAGTTTATTATCAAAATTTATACTCATTTTTTACAAAATATTATGCTAATTTAAAAACTCAATTTAATAGTTTAACTGATTTAAATGGTGAAAAGGAAATTAAAATTAAAACTGCCATTGGTAAAATACTAACAATTTCAGAAAAAGAAATTAATGTAATGAATGAAAATATTGAAAAGTATCATTACTCAAGTAACAAACCTAGCAGAATTTTCTTAAAATTTAAAGAATTTTTAACAAAATACTCTGTTAATAAAAATGATAATTTTATAGGTTACCCTTTTGATAATCTATTAAACTTGCCAGCAGAAGAAATGGTAGATAAACAATTAAATTATATTTTTCAATGAGTTACAAAGCAAAAAAATAAAATATTACTTTATGATCTACATATAAAAAATGATTTAGATATCGTATTTAATTATTTAGAAAAAACATGAGCAGAAATTCAAAAATTAGTGGATGATTTTGAGAGAACTATTCTTAATTATCTAATGTTACCATTTAATTTAGAATATATATGATTAAGTTTACATGATTCAAACTTTCCCTGGTTTGATCGGAAAGATTATGTTAATTTGCCTCAGGAATTTCCAAATCAAGAAATTAGAAAAAATGTTAATATGTTACAACAAAATATCAATTTTTGCCTTGAAAAAATATTATTAATTGAAGAATTTCTAGATTATAATTTAAGCCCTGGATTATACCAAATGGAGTCGCCAGACCCAGCTAAATTTTTAGATTTCAAGCAGCAAATATTAAATATAACGACAATCAAAGTATTAACAATTAAAAAATTCAAAAAATGAAATAATAACTGAAACTTAAAAATTAAAAATGAACATTTATTATTGGGAGAAATTGATAAAATTTTAGAAGGGTATCAATTTTTGGATAAAAAATATCCAAAAGAAGAGTCTCCTAGTTGAATTTTAGAAGATTCAACTTTTGGCAATAATAAATGTCTTAACCAATGAATTTATGATTCATCATATTTAAAAATTTTTCGAAATAATCCTGAAGAAGCCCAAGACCTTCTTTATAGAATTAATGATTGTTTAAATAATTATTCTTATGTTGGAAACACGGATTGGCAAGGAAAATTAATAGAATTAAAAGAAATGTACATAACAGAATTAAGTCCAAAGATATGGGATAAATGAGCAATCTTACATCAAGATAAAATTAAAAAATTTACTAGTGATATTTATACCAATAGAAATCGGATTAAATATTACACTGCTTTAGGGATCAAAAACAAATTTACTAGTTTTCATCGAGAGCAAATTACGCACAGATCTAAAGAAATTGAGTGTCAAAAACAGCTAATTAACGAAAAAGAACAAATCTTAGATAGTGAAAATAATAAACAAATCAAATAAAAATCTCAGATATTATCTAGAATTGATTGAATCACTACTAATTTTTATATATAATATATTTGCTTTATACATTAAACCCTGGTACGGAATGATGTAAGGAGGCAAGAGCCAATGAGACAAACAACTATCTTAAATTCAGCGAAAGTTGAAAAGAAATGATATGTTATTGATGCTCAAGGTCTAGTTTTAGGACGATTAGCAAGTAAAGTTGCAATGATCTTAAAAGGAAAAAATAAACCAGCTTATACACCCCATGTTGATTGTGGTGATAATGTTATTATTATTAATGCTGATAAAATAGTATTAACAGGTAATAAATTAAAAGGTAAAATCTATTATCACCACTCACAACATCCTGGTGGGTTGAAAAAAACAGCTGCAAAAGATATGTTAGTTAAAAAACCAATTTATCCAGTTGAACATGCAATTAAAGGAATGTTACCAAAGAATAAATTAGGAGCCCAATTATTCCGTAATTTATTTGTGTATGCTGGTAATGACCATCCACATCAAGCACAACAACCAATTAAGTTAGAATTAACTACTAAATAAAGGAGTCGAATATGGCAAAAAAACAAGAAGTTATATATCGTGGAACTGGGCGTCGAAAATCATCGATCGCACAAGTTGTTTTAACTCCTGGTAAAGGTAATGTGATTGTGAATGGAAAACCAGCTTTGGAATTCTTTCCATATGCTACTTTGGTACAAGACTTGGAACAACCTTTAGAAATTACAGGAGTAAAATCTGACTTTGATATTAATGTTAAAGTTTCAGGTGGTGGATTTACTGGACAAGCAGGAGCAACAAGATTAGGAATCGCAAGAGCACTAGTTGAAGCTTCACAAGATTATAAAACCCTTTTAAGACATGCTGGAATGCTAACTCGTGATGCTCGGATTAAAGAACGTAAAAAATATGGTCTACGAGGAGCTAGAAGAGCACCGCAATACTCAAAAAGATAGATGCTTATGAGAGAAAAGTACACTGTGTGTACTTTTTATTTATTTATTCTATTTTTTGCGATATTTTAATAATTTAGTATAATTAAAGGAGTATAAATTAGTGGGGAGCATAAAGTAGGTGAAGTATGGTGGACAATGAGTTTTTAATTAAAGGTGATCGGTTTAACGGGAAAAATCTTTTATTAAATTGATATTTTCTTACCAACAGTAAAAGTAAGTTTAACGATGAGGATGTTAAAAATTTACATTTAAAAAATATTAATACTGTTAATGAACTATATAATTTTTTTAAAACGCATACTTGTATTGCTGATTTTTTTATTTGTTTAATTAATGATAAAGCTAAAATTAAAAAAGATAAAAAAGGCAGTGAAAAAGAACTTTTTGATATTTTAGTGCGTTTTAAATCAATTACTTTTGTTGATGATTTATTAGATCCTAATTTATCGTTAACAATTTTAGGAGATATTAACCCAGAAATTGGCGTTATTAATGTAAAAAATATTTTTTTAACTGCGATGGAAAAAACTAAGCAAGACTTTGAAACTCCGGGGGAAGGAGTTGTCTTAGAAATTGCTGATAATTTTAATCTTAACGAAGCAAAAACTCGTACGATTCTTGATTCAAACGTAATGGCTAATATGAAATTTTTAATTTCAACTTTTCAAGAAGAAAAAGCTGAATGGTTGCAATATTTACAATTTCAGACCCAAGATTTAGAATATAAGCGAAGCAATTCTTGCTTATATCTTGATAGTAAATTAATAGAATATGTTAAGATTCCCAAAACAGTATCTAATTTTGAAAAATACCATGATGCAAAGTTTAGTGCTAATAACTTTTGATATGTTCCAAAAAATATTTTTATAAAAAATAATATTAAACTAAACCCAAATAATTATGAAGAAATTATTATTGCAAATTTAACCTTGTTTGTTGATGATCAAGAAAAATATCGTTGTTTAAAATCATTACAAAATTTAAGTGTCGCTCCGCTTAATTTAAACCGTTCTTATAAAAAAGACAACCCCTTAACTTTGATGGAATTTAGCTATAATGATAGTTTTGCCCAAGATTCAAATGATATTATTGATTTAGGTTTTAACATCAATACAACGCAACATCTTAATGATAGTTTAACTCCTGCCGTTATTTTAGAAAAATTATGAAATATTTATCTTAATGAAAATAATATTGAAAAACCAAATGGTGAACAACAGGAAATTTCTCAACTATTAAAAACGCATTTAAAAGATTATCAACCAATTAATGCATATTATGAATTACAAAACGAAGAAGAATTATCACTCTTAGAACTTAATAACCAATTTCCCCAGTATGGTTATTTAACATATGTTGGGAAAGGTGACTCCACATTAATTCGCCGCAGTTCAGTAATTTTAGAAAAGATTAGTAAAAATGATGTGGCTAATCCTTATCTAATTAATTATATTTTTAATATTGAAGATGTTAAAATTAAAAATCAAAATCATTTATTAACAATTAATGATGTAACTTTTGCTTCGAATAATTTAAATGAAGAACAAAAATTAGCAATTGTTAAAACCCTAAATTCCCAAGATATCTTTTTATTACAAGGTCCACCGGGAACTGGAAAAACTGAATTTATTGCGGAATTAGTTTATCAATATGCAATGTTAGGAAAAAAAATATTAGTATCCTCACAAAACCATACTGCTATTGATAATGTTTTAATGCGGTTGTATAAAACACCCCAAATTGCTCCGCTTCGACTAACGGGAGAAGAAGTTCGTAAGAAAAATAAATTTGCTGATTTTAATCCGGATAAATTAATTTTTAATCATTATCGTTTTATTTATACTCATTTATTACAAAAGTATTTAACAAAATGAAATGCACTTGATTATGATTATGAAAATCAAAAATTAGAATTACAAAAATTAAAAACCAACGCCAAAATGCTGGGCCAGGAAATTGCGGAAGCCGAGAAATTAAAAGTTAAGTTAGCGGAATTAACAAAATTAAGAGACGATGCCATTAACAATGAATTAATTACAAAAAATAAAAATAAGAAACTTATTATTGAAATAAATAATATCAATAATATTTTTGAGATGTTAAATGATTATAACTGATCAGGAGTTATTAATCCAAATTCAGAAGTTGGTGAATTATTTAAAAAACATTTTGGTGTAATTATCCAAGAGAAACTAGAAACGGAATTTGACTCTTCATTTTCAATTCAGGAGACATACCAAAAAATTATTCAAACCGGAAATAGTAATCCTAAATTAATTACAATTAAAGAGCAAGAACTTTTTGAGTTAAAAAATATTAACAAAGAAAATCGTGATGATGACTGACTAGTTAAATTTACAACAGTATACCAAGAACTAAATGATTTAAAGGCAGTTGATCATAAACAAGAAGTTGATATCACCCAATATGAACATGCAATTAATGCTTTTCGAAATGATTTAGAAATGCTAAAGGTAATTTATGAAAACCGCTTGCATACTTTACAAGAATCAAATAAAGATATTAAAATTGCTCAATATGAGCAGGAGATTTCTTATTTAGCTGATGAAGTTAAAGTATTAGACCAAAAAGTGGTAGGTTTAAAAATTGAAATTGAAAATCTAGTGCAAAGTATTAACGATATTTTTAATATGCAGTTAACTATTAAGGATGTAGCAACAACTATTAGGGACATTGACCAGGCAATTAATGCCATTGATCTTAACATTAAAAGTATTGTTGATGAAAAAAATCAAAAAAATAATTTTGTAAATAATTTAATTAATTTTTTAGATAATAATTATCGAATTGGCGAATTTTTAGATCAAGAAAATATTAACAACAATAAATTTACTTCATTTATGGAACGAGATACAATTTCATATGCTAATCAATTTTTGCAAAATAATGTTAATGTCGTTGCAATGACCGCAACAGCTAACCAATCATACGCCCAAAGTAAAAATAAAGTTTTGCAAGATTATAATATTAGTGATATTGATATTAAAAAATTTGCATTTGATGTTGTAATCATTGATGAAGTAAGTAAGTTAACCCCAATGGAAGTTTTTATGCCCTTAGTGTATGGGAAGGCAGTTGTCTTAGTTGGTGACTATCGTCAGTTACCACCAATTATGCCATATCGTGAAGAAGACATTGCAAAAATCAATACTGTTTATCAAGAACATTATAGCTATCATGACTTTAATGAGTTATTAACTAATTCAATGTTTAAAAAATTAGTTGCCAAGTGTGATGATTCTGTGAAAGGAATTTTAACAAAACAATATCGTAGTCATGAGGATATTATGCGAGTAGTTAATGTTTTTTATGAAAATCAATTACAATTAGGTGACCCCGAAAATCAAAATAATTTAAAACAACATTATATTAAAGTTAATAATAAAAAGGGATTAACTATTTTTGAACCACGCAAAGCAGTGTATTGAATTGATTCAACAAAAGATGCCAATAATACTAACATAGTTTACGAACAAGGTGAATCAGGAAGTACTAGTTTATTTAATTGGTTAGAAATTGAACTAACCGTAAAAACTTTATTATTAATTGAAGAAGGTTATAATAACCAAGAAATAAAGTTAACCAAAAAACCTAAAGTAGCTGTTATTAGTTTTTATGGTCTCCATGTTAAAAAATTACGTCGGGCAATTAGTAATTTAAAATTTAAAAATATTATCGTTGAGGTTTCAACAGTTGATGATTACCAAGGACGTGAAACCGAAATTGTGATTGTTAATACTGTTCGCAATCCGAAAAACCAAGAAAAAGCGAATAAGGAATTTATTAAAAAATATGAACGGTTAAATGTTGCTTTTTCGCGGGCAAAAAATATGTTAGTGATTATTGGGGCTATTAATTTCTTTGCTCATATTGAAGTCGAAATCCCAACCATTGCCAATCCTGAAATTACCAAAATAATAAAAGCATACTATGAAATTATTAAAATCATTGATGAATACGGAACAGTTTTCAACGCCAATGATATCTTAGATTAACAGAAAGGGTGATTATATGAAATTAGGGACAATTAGCTTATATAAAAAATGACTTAAATTGAAAACTATTGTTGGTTATCAAACTCCTAAGAAACCATCATTTTTTCAGTATCTAATTTTAAATACGATTGCCACTTACCCTGATAAAAAGAAAACCTTAGCAGAAGTTTTCCATACCGAGTTAAAAATTAATGACTTAACAATTTATGCTGATTGTTTAAAAGATTTAATTGAGCGCGAAAATATTATTACGATTAATACTAATAGTTCCCTGCAGTATGTTAGTACTAGTTATAACAATGAATGAATTGATTGTGCCTTAGGTGTTTTTGCCATCTCACGAGAAGCACTTGCTGCCCTTGAGCGCGGAACTTTATTAAGTAAACATAACAACCGGGAAGCGTTGATTGATTTTGTTTTTGACCAGTTTACTGATGAGTTATTAGTTAATAATAGTACTGTTAACTTAACAGATAAAATTACTGAGGATGATTTAGTTATTAATGCTCCCAATGCTGTTGATCTGACGGGGAGTGATCTTTTTAATTATTTAAATGAATATAAAAAAAAGGACTTAAAAACTAACCAGTTTAATAAAGATACTACTTTTAGTTTTATTAAATCTAATAATGTAAAAATTGAAATGACTTCTGACAAAATTACTAATTTATTCAATCCAACTTATGAACCAGTTCAAATTAATTTAGCGCTAACAACTTTCAAAGATATTAAGTTAAAAGTGGAGAATGATAAAAATTTACAAAATATTTTGGATAATAATGATGCTATTAAAGGAACAGTTGTTGATTACTTTTTAAATAAAATGACCAATGAATTAAAAGAATATTTTAATTTAAATCTGTCACGCTTAAATATTAATTTATTTGAAAGTGATTATTTACAAGATCCTCGTTATATTACCACAACATTAGCTAACCCACGAATTTTAATTGTTAATAGTGCTTATGTAAATGAAAATGCAGTTATTAATAAAAAGTATTATCAAAATAATAATTTAGAGTTAGTAATTTTTGTAAATGCTAGCCAAGATACTAATTTAGAAGATTTACGAACAGAATTACCATTTTTCCGAATTAGTAAAGATCTAGTAACCTTTGATCATAATTTTATTACGTTATTTATAAATAATAAATTAGAAGCGGAGGCTTATGCCATTCAAGAAACTGAAATTATTAGTTTAGGGAAGAAAATTTTAGTGGCAAATAAATATAAGGATAACTACAGTAAAAATATTTTAAAAGAAATAATGCAATATTTAAATCAAAAATTAATAAAATACCAAGCGCAATTACGAGAACTAATTAGTAGTAAAAAAGAAACCAATTTATTTATCCATTTTTATTTGTTAGATTTAATCAATAATAATGATCATGCTTTCCAAACCTTTATGGAAAATCAAGCAACCGAACATTTTAATAATAAAACTGATTTATATTTACGCTGAGAAGAAATTTGTGATTATTTAGTTTTAAAACCTAACTATAAAAATACTATTCACAATACCTTAGTAGCAGATATTAAACAGTTAGCTCAAGAACAAAAAACAATTGTTCGAAGTTACAGTGTTTTATATAATGGTGAAATCCTTTCCAACAAAGATATTCTAAATACTTTGCAAGAATTATATGATGAGGATAATACCACAATGGGAGAATTATATGAATTAACAAAGATTGCTGCTCCCAGTATTGTTGAAAAAATTTGGAACCAAAATTTATTTAATATTGTAACTAAATTTATTAGACTAATTAACCAAAATATTACAAAAGAAATTATTGATCGCGATGATGATTTTGATGTTAACACTAAAAACACAGTCTTTTTAACTAATTTATATTCTTATGCAAAAGATTATGAAACATATCGTCAACAAATGGATTACCAATCAGAAACAAATGTTTTACAACGAAATTGAAAAGTACTCTGAGAAAAAATAAATTTAATTAAAGCCCGCTTAACTAGTTTTCAAAATTCCGCGGAGTTAATTATTCAATTGCTCCATTCCTTATCAGTTTTAGAGTTAAAATTCCGTCAACTTAAACATGGGGAAGTATTTAATTCCGCAGTTAAGTTTAATGATTATATGAACTTATGTGAATTTGGAAAAGCGAGTGTCTATGTTTTGAACAAGTTAGAAGGATATGTTGATGAAATATTAATTGTTGATGATTATGATGTTAAATATTTAAATGAAAAAATCTTTCTTTTAAAACCTAATTTTGAAAAAAGTAAATACAAAAAATTAAATGATTGATATAATGAATTAAAATTATATGTTTATTGTGAAGAATATCGTAATGAACAAAATGCTAATAAGAACCGTGAACAAATCAAAAAAATATTGGAAGGAATTGAAGAGGTGTTTGCATAATGAGCATGAGTGTTGAGCAGGTAATGTATAATTATCAAAAGAAAATTGAACAGCTAGAAATCAATATTAACTTTGTTCGTGAAAATTTAACAATTTTATTGCAGCAATTAAAAGCAATTGATGCTAGTGGTCTTAATTGTCAGCAAACTGAAAAATATTTAAAAGAATTAGATGCAATTATTGCGGAAATTGAAAATAATGAATTAGTTAAAACTTTTTCAAAACAAGATCATGTTGAATTAGAACAAGCTAAGCAAGTAAATTTTTATTTAGAGCAAAAAAAATTACGGCTAGCAGAAATCCAACAAGAGGTGGAATTATTAAAAATACAAGTTATTGAAGATGAAACTAAGCAGCGAGTTGCCAATTTAAAAAATCGTCTTAATTTAAACCATGATCAATTAGAGCAAGAGTTATTGGCAATGTTTGATGATAAACAATCACAAGCAATTATTCTAAGTTTTTTTAAAGAAAACAAAAGTAAGTTAGTTAATTTAAGTCCAACTGAAATTGCTGATATTGTTAAAGAAGAAATTAATAATTACCGAACAACAACTGACTTTGTTAAAAACCAATACCTTACGAGTTTTAAAGAACAAGTTAGTCGTGATAAGTTTGTAGAAGCAGAGTTAGCAACTGATTTAGAACAATTTAGTAAATTAGATTTAGAAAGTTCCCAAGAACTTAATAAAAAAGCATTAGCATTACAAAATAAAATTATTACTAAGCAGTTAGATGAATCAGCTCGTAAACATGCTATTAGTTCAATTTTACAATCAATTCAAAAACGAGGGTTTATTGTGAATAATAATGACATTCGATTGGTAAAAGAAAATGAAGATAGTGTTGTCATTGTGTATGCTAAAAAAGTAACTGGTGAAGAAGCAATTTTTAAAGTTTATTTAGATGGTAGATTTACTTATAAATTTGAAGGATATGAAGGGCATGCCCATGATACTGATGAGCAACCATTTATTAATGATCTATCAATGTATGATGTTTCCCTATCCAAAGAACAGAAGAAAACATATTTAAATCCTGACCGCTTAATGAATAAAGCAAAAATGAATGTTAATAATAATACAAATAAAAATAAAAAATAGTG